>NZ_JBFTND010000140.1:0-24958 GCF_056397305.1 Cupriavidus sp. 05N40 | reverse complement strand
CGGTTGCCACGCCGCCAAAGCCGGCGCCGCCGGTGCCGCCGTTGCCGCCGTTGCCGCGCACGACCGAACACGTGGTCGGCCGGTTGCTCGAAGCGCGCACGCTCAACCTTGCGCCTTCGGCGCCGCTTGCCGGTCTGCGGCCACGCGAGGCGTGGTGGATGGCGGCACTGATGCTGTTGCTGGTCGGCGCCGGTGCCGGCGTGGAATGGCACCGGGGCCGGCGCCGGCAGGCCCAGCGCTAGCGGCGCGGCGGTGGACAGTACCGCACGATGTCTTTATGCTGTTCGCCTCGTTTCCACCGGCTGCCGCAAGCCGGACCCCGCTTTCCAAACGCCTGATTTCCCGAGCCCGCCACCATGCAGACCAGCAAGATTCCCGCAACCATCGTCACCGGCTTCCTGGGCAGCGGCAAGACCACCTTGCTGCGCCATATCCTCGAGAACGCCGGCGGGCGCCGCATCGCGGTGATCGTCAACGAATTCGGCGAACTGGGCATCGACGGCGAGATCCTCAAGGGCTGCGGCATCGGCTGCGACGAGTCGGGCGAGAGCAACGGCCAGCTCTATGAACTGGCCAACGGCTGCCTGTGCTGCACCGTGCAGGAAGAGTTCTTCCCGGTGATGGAGCAACTGCTGGAGCGCCGCGCCGACATCGACCACGTGCTGATCGAAACCTCCGGCCTGGCGCTGCCCAAGCCGCTGGTGCAAGCCTTCAACTGGCCCAGCATCAAGAACGCCTTCACCGTGGACGCGGTGGTCACCGTGGTCGATGGTGCCGCCGCGGCGGCCGGCCAGTTCGCCGCCGACCCGGACGCGGTGGACGCGCAGCGCAAGGCCGATCCCAATCTCGACCACGAATCGCCGCTGCACGAACTGTTCGAAGACCAGCTCGGCGCGGCCGACCTCGTCATCCTCAACAAGACCGACCTGATCGACGCCGCGCAGCGCGCCGAGGTGGAGGCGCTGATCCGCCCGGAGATCCCGGCCGAGGTGAAGATCGTCGGCGCGCAGGGCGGCAAGCTCGACGTGGCGCTGCTGCTGGGTCTGAACCGCGCGTCCGAGGACAGCATCCACCTGCGCCCGGACCACCACGGCTCCGCCGACGATCCCGAGCATGCCGACCATCATCACGACGAATTCGATTCGGTGGTGGTGGAGCTGGGCGAAGTGGAGCGCGACCATCTGGTCGGCGCCTTGCAGCAACTGGTGGAGCAGCACACCATTTACCGCATCAAGGGTTTCGCCAAGCTGCCCGGCAAGCCCATGCGGCTGGTGCTGCATGGCGTGGGCCGCCGCTTCGACGGCTACTTCGACCGCCGCTGGCAGCCGGGCGAGGCGCAGTCCACGCGCATCGTGCTGATCGGCCAGGAGCTGGAGCAGGCCACGCTGCAGGCCGCCTTGGAGGCTGCGCTGGCCACGGCGCAAGCCTGACGCCGCAGCCCTGACACGTCCGCCACGCGATGCACCTGCTTTCCACCCGCCCGGGCGGCTTCGTCGACGACAACGCCGGCGTGGTGCGCATCGTGCAGAGCCCGGCGCGCATGGTGGTGCTGAGCGCGGCGGACACTACGCTGTCGCTGCTGGCCGGCGTGTTCCCGCGCCTGGGCGAAGACTTCCCCACGGTGCGGCTGGCCAACCAGATGTACCTGCGCCAGCCCGCCTCGCTCGACATGTACGTGGACGACGTGCTGCAGCACGCGAGCGTGGTGGTGGTGGATCACCTCGGCGGCGACAGCGACTGGGCCTACGGCCTGGAGCGGCTGACCGAACTGGCGCGCGCGCGCGGCCAGTTGCTGGTGATGTTCTCCGGCGACCTGGCCGAGGACGCCAACCTGCTGGCGCGCGGCAACGCGCCGCCGGCGCTGTCCCATACCCTGTGGCGCTACCTGCGCGAGGGCGGCGCCGACAATRCAGAGCAGTTCTTCCGCTGCCTGGCCCACCACGCCTTCGGCTGGGGCGAGCCGGCGCTGCAGCCGCGCGTGCTGCCGCAGGCCGCGCTCTACCATCCGGCCCACGGCGTCGCCACGATGGCGGACTGGCAGCGCGACTGGATTGCGGATGCGCCGGTGGCGGCGCTGGTCTTCTACCGCGCCCACCTGCAGGCCGGCAACACCGATGTGTTCGATGCGCTGATCGCCGCGCTGCGAGCCGAGGGCCTCAACCCGCTGCCGCTGGCGGTGAATTCGCTCAAGGACACCCTGTGCCGCGAGGTATTGCAGCAGCTCTGCGCGGAACACCGCGCGGCGCTGGTGCTCAATACCACGGCCTTCGCGGTGTCGTCGCTCGATGCGCCGCAGACGTTGGCGCTGGCCGGCGACGCGCCGGTGCTGCAAGTGGTGCTCAGCGGCGGCAACCGCGAGGACTGGCTGCGCGACAACCAGGGCCTGGGCGCGCGCGACGTGGCCATGCACATCGCCATGCCCGAGGTGGACGGCCGCATCATCACGCGCGCGGTCAGCTTCAAGGGCCTGTCCTACCGCTGCCCGCATACCGAGGTGGACGTGGTGCGCTACCAGCCCGACGCGGAGCGCATCGCCTTCGTGGCGGCGCTGAGCCGGCGCTGGTGCCGCCTGCGCCGGATGCCCAACGCCGACAAGCGCGTGGCGCTGGTGCTGGCCAACTATCCGTCCAGCGAAGGGCGCATCGGCAATGGCGTGGGCCTCGATACGCCCGCCTCGGTGGTGGGCATCCTCGCCGCGCTGCGCGAGCACGGCTATCACTGCGAAGGCCTGCCCGCCGACGGCGACGAACTGATGCGCGGGCTGACGCAGGGCATCACCAACGACCTTGCCCAGCACGGCTGGCGCCCGGCCTTCCAGAGCCTGCCGATGGCGGACTACCTGGGCCACCTGCGTAGCCTGCCCGAGGAAAACCAGCGTGCCATCGCCGCGCAATGGGGCGAACCCGGGCAGGACCCGATGGTGCGGCAGGGCCGCTTCATGATCGCCGGCGTGCGCAGCGGACATCTGTTCATCGGCCTGCAGCCGGCGCGCGCCTACGCGCTGGCGGCCGGCACCACCGGCGCGCAGGACTACGCCAGCTACCACGACGCCGAACTGGTGCCGCCGCACGGCTACCTGGCCTTCTATTTCTGGCTGCGCCATGCCTTTGGCGCCGATGCCGTGGTCCACGTCGGCAAGCACGGCAACCTGGAATGGCTGCCCGGCAAGAGCGTGGCGCTGGCCGACTCCTGCTGGCCAGACGCCATCCTCGGCCCGCTGCCGCATCTCTACCCGTTCATCGTCAATGACCCGGGCGAGGGCGCGCAGGCCAAGCGGCGCGCGCAGGCTGTCATCATCGACCACCTGATGCCGCCGCTCACGCGCGCCGAGAACTACGGCCCGCTGCAGGACCTGGAACGCCAGGTCGACGAATACTACGAGGCGCTGGCGGTGGACCCGCGCCGCGCGCGGCTGCTGCGCAAGTCCATCCTCAAGCTGATCGTGGACCAGCAGTTGCACCGCGAGCTGGGGATCGACGCGCCGGCCGACAGCGACGGCGAGGATGCGCTGCTCAATCGTACCGACACCTATCTGTGCGAGCTGAAGGAATCGCAGATCCGCGATGGCTTGCATGTCTTCGGCGTGTCGCCGCAAGGCCGCCAGCGGYGCGACACGCTGCTCGCGCTGGGCCGTTTCCCGAGCGGCGACGGCCGGGGCGCGCAGGCCAGCCTGCTGRCCGCGCTCGCCGCCGATCTCGGGCTGGGCGAGGGCTTCGATCCGCTCGACGCGGACTGGGGCGCGCCGTGGCAGGGGCCGCGCCCGGCATTGCTGATGGCCGTCGATGCCGGCGCATGGCGTCACCACGGTGACACGCGCGAACGACTGGAAATGCTGGCGGCGCAGTTGCTCGGCGACGATGCAGTGCCGGCCGGCCTGCCGCAGGCCGCCGCCGTGCTGGCGCGCCTGCATGGCGAGGTGGCGCCGGCGCTGGACGCCTGCGGCGAGCAGGAAATGCGGCAGCTCGCGCGCGGGCTGGCCGGGCAATTCGTGCCGCCCGGCCCGAGCGGCGCGCCATCGCGCGGCCGCCCCGACGTGCTGCCCACCGGCCGCAATTTCTACTCGGTCGATACGCGCGCGGTGCCCACGCGCACGGCCTGGACGCTCGGCCTCAAGTCCGCCAATCAACTGATCGAGCGCCATCTGCAGGAACATGGCGATTATCCGCAGGCGGTGGGGCTGTCGGTATGGGGCACGGCCACCATGCGCAGCGGCGGCGACGACATCGCGCAGGCCTTCGCGCTGATGGGCGTGCGGCCGCGCTGGGCGGCCGGCAGCTTCCGCGTGACCGACTTCGAGATCCTGCCGATGGCGATCTTCGACCGCCCGCGCGTGGACGTGACGCTGCGCGTGTCGGGTTTCTTCCGCGATGCCTTTGCCAACGTCATGCGCCTGTTCGACGCCGCAGTGCAGGCCGTGGCCGAACTGGACGAGCCGCCCGAACTCAACCCCCTGCGCGAGCGCGTGCTGGCCGAGCGCGCCCGCCTGGAAGCGCAGGGCCTGCCCGCCGCCGAAGCGCGCCGGCGCGCCGGCTGGCGCGTGTTCGGCGCGCGCCCGGGCGGCTACGGCACCGGGCTGCAGGACCTGATCGACAGCCGCGCCTGGCAGGACGACAACGACCTCGCCCAGGCCTACCTGCATGCCGGCGGCTACGCCTACGGGCAGGGCACCGACGGCGTGGAGGCACGCGCCAGCTTTGCGCAGCGCCTGTCGGGCCTGGACGCCGTGGTGCAGAACCAGGACAACCGCGAGCACGACCTGCTCGACGCCAACGACTACTACCAGTTCCAGGGCGGCATGGCCGCCGCCGCGCGCACCTTCGGCGGCGCGCAGCCGGCCATCTACCATGGCGACCACAGCAACCCGGCCGCACCGCGCATCCGCACGCTGCAGGAAGAAATCAGCCGCGTGATCCGCGCGCGCGTGGTCAATCCCAAGTGGATCGACGGCGTCAAGCGCCACGGCTACAAGGGCGCCTTCGAGATGGCCGCCACCGTGGACTACCTGTTCGGCTTCGACGCCACCACGCGCGTGGTATCCGACCACCAGTACGCGCTGGTGACCGACGCTTACGTGAACGACGCCGACACGCGCGCTTTCCTGCGCCGGCACAACCCGCGCGCGCTGCACRCCATCTGCGAGCGCCTGCTCGAGGCCGCGCAGCGCGGCCTGTGGCAGGCGCCCGGCGAGCGCCGCGCCCAACTCGAACAGCACCTGCTCGACAGCGAGCAGGCATTGGAAGGAGCCTCCCGATGACCGCCGCCGCACAGCGCTCGCGCTTGCCGTTTCCGTTCAGCGCGCTGGTAGGCCAGCAGCGCCTGCAGCAGGCGCTGCTGCTCGCCGCGGTGGACCCCGGCATCGGCGGCGTGCTGGTGAGCGGCCCGCGCGGCACCGCCAAGTCCACCGCCGCGCGGGCGCTGGCCGAGCTGCAGCCCGAAGGGCAGTTCGTCACGCTGCCGCTGGGTGCCAGCGAGGAACAACTGACCGGCACGCTCGACCTGGGCCATGTGCTGCGCCAGAGCGAGGTGCGCTTCGCCCCCGGCCTGCTGGCGCGCGCGCACCAGGGCGTGCTCTACGTGGACGAGGTCAACCTGCTGCCCGACCATCTCGTGGACCAGTTGCTCGACGTGGCCGCCAGCGGCATCAACGTGGTGGAGCGCGACGGCGTCTCGCACCAGCACGAGGCGCGCTTCGTGCTGGTCGGCACCATGAACCCGGAGGAGGGCGAACTGCGCCCGCAATTGCTGGACCGCTTCGGCCTGGCGCTGACGCTGGAGAACTGCACCGATCCCGCGCAGCGCCAGGCCATCGTCCGCACCCGGCTGGCCTTCGACACCGACCCCGAAGCGCTGCGCGCGCGCCATGCCGGCGCGCAGGACGCCTTGACGCGCCAGGTGCATGCCGCCCGGGCCGCGCTGCCGGCACTCGCGTTCAGCGACGCGGTGCACGAACGCGTTGGCCGCCTGTGCCTGGACGCCGCGGTGGACGGTGTGCGGGCGGACCTTGTGATGCTGCGTGCGGCACGCGCGCTGGCTGCGCTGCAGGGCGACGCGGCCATCGTGCCCGCGCACGTGGACACCGTGGCCGAACTGGTGCTGCATCACCGCCGGCAGGTGCCGCCCGAACCGGGTCGCGCGCCGGGCCACGAACATGCCGACGACCGCAGCGAAGCCAGCCCCGCCGCAGCGGGCTCCGCCAACCCCTGGGGCGCGCTGCCGCCACCCGCGGCCAGCACGGCGGCGGGCATCGCACCGGTCAAATCCGTGAGGCCGCTGCCCGCAAAAAAAGCCTGAGCCACCGGCAGGCCGCCGCCGATTCCCGGCAAGGCGGCAACCGGTGGCAAGGCCCCCGCTTCTCCGCGCCAGGCCCCTCGCATGGCCGCCTGAACGGCCAGCGCATCCACTGGCCGCGCACGCTCGCCGCCAAGCGCACCGCACCGCTCGCGCCGGGCCACCTGCGCATGCGGGCGCAGCAGGCGCAGGCGGGCGTGCTGCATTGCTTCGTGCTGGACTGTTCCGCCTCCATGCTGCACGGCCGCCAGCTCGCGCTTGCCAAGGGCGTACTGCTGCGCCTGCTGCAGCGCGCCTACCAGGCCCGCGCCGAGGTCGCGCTGGTGTGCTTCGCCGGCACCCATGCCGAAGTCCGCCTGCAGCCGGCCCGCGCCCGGCCGTGGAGCGAAGCGTGGATTCGTCCCATCGCCGGCGGCGGCGGCACGCCGCTCGCGCTCGGCATGCAGCGCGCGGGCGAGCTGCTGGCCCGCGCCGCGCGCCGCCGTCCGGCGCAGCAACGCTGGCTCTGGCTGCTCAGCGACGGCCGCAGCCCGGAGCAACCCGTGCGACCGCACCGGGCGGACGCCGTGATGGTGGTGGACTTCGAGCAGCAGGCGGTAGCGCTGGGGCGGTGCCGCGAGCTGGCCGCGGCCTGGGATGGGGAGTATTTGCTGGCGCAGGCGCTGGTCGCCTGAATGATCGGCTGTCCGCGCCGACGGCATTCCCGGGGCCGGGCGCGCAGGCCGGCTACAGATCTGCAGTTGGGTGGAAGTGGATTCCTGTACCGCCAGTACGCACCGGTTTCGTCCCGGGCTTGTTTCGAGCCACGGCCGCGACGGCATGGCTAAGTGGAAACCATTAGCGGTTCGTCCTTGCTCCTGCCTGAATCCAGGTACTAGAATATCCTACATCGCGAATAAGAATTCGCAATCCGAATATTTAGGTGATGCACGGGTGATGCACGGGTGAAGCACAGATGAAGCGCAGGTAACTCGTACATGCGGCACAAGCCGGCAAGATGACCGGCGGGGCGAGGTACCACATGCGTTTCCAGAATTTTTTTTCGTGTTTAATTTGCGAATAAAAATTCGCAATCCGAATTAACCAGCCGCGATGGCGTATCGGCACTGAGGTGGCACTGAGATGGCACTGAGGCGATAGGCATGCGCGGTTTATCAGCGAGGGCTTTCCTCCGTCAGTTCGACGAATTAAAATTCGCATTCCGAACTAACAGTGGAGATTGACATGGCACCCGAGAACACAGTCCGTTCCGCATCGAAGGCGAGCAGCGCGGGCGACGCATCGAAGAACACGGTGCAGTCGCTGGCGAAGGGCTTCCGCATTCTCGAAGCGTTCTCGGCACAGGAACCCGAGCTGACCATGGCCGAGGTGGCGCGCCGCGCAGGGCTGGACAATGCCACCGCCTTCCGCTTCCTCAATACGCTGGTGGACATCGGCTATGTGCAGCGCGTGCCGGACACGCGCCTGTTCCGGCTGTCGCTCAAAGTGCTGGACCTTGGTTTCGACGCCATTGCCCATGCCGACCTGCGCACGCGTGCAAGGCCGATCCTGCGCGCGCTGGTGGGGGAGATCAATGAAGCCGCCTCGATTGGCGTGCTGGATGGCGCGGACGTGCTCTACGCAGAACGTGTGCAGGCCGGGCTGACGCGGCTCGGGGTCGATATCCGTATCGGCAGCCGGGTGCCGGCGTATTCCACGGCGGTCGGCTACGCCATCCTGGCATCGCTGCCACGGGACACGCAGACCCGCGTGCTGGACGCGCAGCCGCGCCAGAAGCTGACCGACCACACCCTCACCGAGCTCGACATCATTCTCGAGCGGCTCGAGACAGTGCGCGCCAAGGGTTACGCATTGTCCGACCAGGAAACCGTGTCCGGCCTGTACGTGGTCGCCGCACCGGTGCTGGACGTGGACGGCGTGCCGCTTGCGGGCCTGAGCGTGGCCGCACCGGCGATGAATACCTCGCTCGACGATTTCGAATCGACCACGGCGCCGGCGGTAGTGCATGCCGCTACCGAACTGGCCCGTGCGTTGCAACCCTCCGGAGGCTTCATTCCGCCTTCCTTATCGCCAACCTTGCGCCGCTAGCGCCTGCTTCACCAGGAGACAAACGTGTCTGATATCAATTTCCGCGGCATCATCCCCGCCATCGCGGTCCCGTTCAACGCGGACTACAGCATCAATGAGCCGGAACTGCGCCGCTTTTCCCGGTGGCTCGGCGGCCAGGAGGGTGTCACGGCGCTGATGACCAACGGCCACACGGGCGAAGTCTTCTCGCTGACCCCGCGCGAACGCGCCGAGGTGACGCGTATCACCGCGGACGCCACCAAGGGCATCTGCCCGGTGATCTCGTCGATCGTCTGCGAAGGCATCAACGATGCCGTGGAGCAGGCCGGCTGGGCCAGGGAAGCTGGCGCCGCGGGACTCGATATCATGCCGCCGCACCACTGGCTGCGCTTTGGCTTCAAGCCCGAGCACTGCCTCGACTATTTCAACGCCATCGGCAAGGCCAGCGGCCTGCCGCTCGTGGTGCATATCTACCCGGCCTGGACGCGCGGCTCCTATTCGTCCGAGTTGCTCGCCGAACTGGCAAGGCTGCCTTATGTGAAGGCGTTCAAGATGGGCGAGCGCGAGATGAACAAATATGCGCGGGACATCAAGGAGATCCGCGCCGCCGACCCCACCAAGGTGCTGATGACCTGCCATGACGAATATCTGCTGTCGTCGATGGTGCAGGGCATCGACGGCGCGCTGGTCGGCTTCGCCTCGCTGATCCCCGGCCTGATCAACGACYTGCTCAAGGCGGTCCAGGCCGGCGACCTGCACGAAGCGATGCGCGTGCAAGCCCTGATCAATCCCCTCAAGGACGCGGTGTACGGCGCCGGCGAGCCGACCGGCGAAGCGCACGGCCGCATGAAGGCCGCCATGGCGCTGGCCGGCATCATCAGCGACGGCACGGTGCGCCCGCCAACCCACGCGCCGTCGGCTGCCGAACTGGCTGCCATCCAGGCCGCGCTTGCGCAGGCCGGCATTACCCAGAAGGCCGCGGCCTGATACTGCCGCGCCGATGCCCGGCCTGTGAGCGGCCCGCAGCCATGCGCGGCGGCGCCGCGGCGGCATGGTCGCCAGCGATGTGTTTTCGGGAGGGACCAGATGAGCCAATCGACGCAGAACCAGGACACGCCCGCGCAACCGGCAAGGCACGCCATTGTCACCGGCGCCAGCTCCGGCATCGGCGCCGCCATTGCCCGGCGCTTGCTGGACGCAGGCTGGCACGTGACCGGCCTGGACCGTACGCCGGTGGCCAGCAGCGAAGGTTTCAGCGCGATCGAAGTCGACCTGACCGACGCACCGCGGCTGGCGGCCGCTGTCGGTGCGCTGCCGCGGGTCGATGCCATCGTCCATGCCGCCGGCTTCATGCGCACGGCCGCGCTGGGCGAACTCAAGCCGGAAGACGGCGAGGGCATGTGGCGTATCCATGTGCAGGCCGCCTCGGTGCTGGCCAATGCGCTGCTGCCGGTGCTGCCCGACGGCGCGCGCATCGTGCTGATCGGCAGCCGCACCGCTGGTGGCGCACCCGCGCGCAGCCAGTACGCGGCAACCAAGGCCGCGCTGCTGGGCATGGCGCGTTCATGGGCGGCGGAGCTGGCGCCGCGCGGCATCACGGTCAACGTGGTGGCGCCCGGCGCTACCGAAACGCCGATGCTGAACGACCCCGGACGCAAGGGCACGCCGCCGCGCACGCCGCCCATCGGGCGCTTTATCCGCCCCGGCGAAGTGGCCGGCGTGGTGAGTTTCCTGCTCGGCCCGGACGCAGGGGCCATCACCGGCCAGCAGATCGTGATCTGCGGCGGCGGGTCGCTGTAGCGCGGCCAGGCCGCACCGAAGACAACGAGATACCGGATACACCGAACACCGGATACACCGAACACCGAACATACACCGCATACACCGAACACTGGAGATAGCCATGTCTGTGCGCATCATTGACGTCCGCGAGGTGACGAAGCCGATTTCGTCGCCCATCCGCAATGCCTATATCGATTTCTCGAAGATGACGACCAGCCTCGTCGCCGTGGTGACCGACGCCTTCCGCGACGGCAAGCGCGTGATCGGCTACGGCTTCAACTCCAATGGCCGCTATGGCCAGGGCGGCCTGATCCGCGAGCGCTTCGCGCCGCGCATCCTGGCGGCCGATCCGGGCTCGCTGCTGGACGACACCGGCACCAATCTCGATCCCGGCCGCGTGTGGGCCGCAACCATGTCCAACGAGAAGCCCGGCGGCCACGGCGAACGCTCGGTCGCGGTCGGCACCATCGACATGGCGGTCTGGGATGCCGTGGCCAAGATCGCCGGCAAGCCGCTGTTCGGGCTGCTGGCCGAGCGGCACGGCGTCAAGGCCAACCCGCGCGTGTTCGTCTACGCCGCCGGCGGCTACTACTACCCGGGCAAGGACCTGGGCGCCTTGCGCTCCGAGATGCGCTCCTACCTCAAGCGCGGCTACAACGTGGTCAAGATGAAGATCGGCGGCGCCAGCATCGAGGAAGACAGCGCGCGCATCGAAGCCGTGCTGCAGGAGATCGGCGCCGACGCACAGCTTGCCGTGGATGCCAACGGACGCTTCGATCTCGATACCGCCATCGCCTACGCCAAGATGCTGCGCGACTATCCGCTGTTCTGGTACGAAGAGGCCGGCGATCCGCTGGACTATCACCTGCAGGCCACGCTGGCCGAGTACTACCCGGGCGCCATGGCCACCGGCGAAAACCTGTTCAGCCACCAGGACGCCCGCAACCTGATCCGGTATGGCGCCATGCGCCCCGACCGCGACTACCTGCAGTTCGATTGCGCGCTGTCCTATGGCCTGGTCGAGTACGAACGCACGCTGGAAGTGCTGAATACGTTCGGCTGGTCGCCGCGCCGCTGCATCCCGCACGGCGGCCATCAGATGTCGCTCAATATCGCCGCCGGCCTGGGCCTGGGCGGCAACGAAAGCTATCCCGACCTGTTCCAGCCGTATGGCGGCTTCCCCGATGGCGTGAAGGTGATCGAAGGGCATATCACCATGCCAGAGCTGCCCGGCATCGGCTTCGAAGGCAAGGCCGACCTCTACGCCGAAATGGTGGCGCTGGCGCAGCCRTGAATCGCCGCGCGTCGGGGACAAGGCGCCGCTGACCCGGGACCGAGAACCGCCATTGATGGCGGCACCGGGACCAACGGCAAGCGCACCGCGCTGGCCTTGTCGATCGATACCACGCGCCGCGGGCGCGCCGGGCCATGGCCCGGCCACCCGGCGGCATGCGCTTTCAGTCGAGATACAGGAGACAAAGATGCAATTGAACACGCTGTCCCGCCGGCTTGCCCGTCGCGCCGCCCAGGCGCTGCTGCTGTGCGCCGCCGCCATGGCCACCGCCGTTGCGCAGACCTATCCCTCCAAGGCCGTGCGCGTCATCATTCCGTTTCCGCCCGGTGGCCCGACCGACACGGTCGGCCGCATGCTGGCGCAGAAGCTGGCCGAGCAGACCGGGCAGAGCTTCATCGTCGACAACCGCCCCGGCGGCCAGGGGATCATCGGCGCCGATGCGGTTGCCAAGGGGGCAGCCGACGGCTATACGCTGCTGTTCAGCGCCTCCACCTTCACCACCACGCCGATGACGCTGAAGTCGTCGCCCTACGACGTAACGCGCGACTTCACGCCCGTTGCGCTGGTGGGCAAAGGCCCGCTGGCGGTGTCCGTCAATCGCAAGCTGCCCATCAACAACATCAAGGAGCTGATTGCCTATGCCCAGGCGCATCCGGGCAAGATGTCGTTTGCCATCGGCTCGCAGGCCTCCGCCGGCCACCTGTCGACGGAGATGCTCAAGCGCGCGGGCAAGATCGACTACCTGGTGGTGCCGTACAAGGGCTCTGCGCCGGCCTACCAGGACCTGATCGGCGGTGCCATCGACGGCTTCATCGATCCCGTGCTCGGCGCCCTGACATACCATAAGAGCGGCATGGTGCGCGTGGTCGCGGTGACCTCGAAGGACCGCCTGCCATCCATGCCCGACGTGCCTACCGTCGGCGAGACCGTGCCTGGCTACGAGTTTTACTCGTGGTACGGTCTGTGGGGGCCGGCCAAGCTGCCGGCGGAGGTGACCAGGCGGCTCAATGCCGAGGTCAACAAGGCGCTGTCTTCCGACCTGCGCGCCAGACTGGCAGAGCAGGGCTACCTGCTGTCGCCCGGGACGCCCGAGGATTTCGCGCGCTTCGAGAAGGAAGACATGGCCCGCTCCGCCAAGATCGTGGCGGAGGCGAAGATTCGCGCGGAATAGGGCGGACTTCGGCCCCAACTTCCGCCCCGGCTTCGGCGCCGACTTCGGTGCCGACGTCGGGGCGGACTTCGGGGCGGGATCGCGCCTGGCCGGTCTCACCCCATCCGCACCTCGATCTCGTCGTACCGGCGTACCCGGTACACCACCATCGACACCAGCCAGCTCAGCACGAACACGCCGATGATCACGTAGCCGAGCATGCCGAAGTGCGCGTTCAGCTCGCCAACCACGTCCCACAGGCCGCCTTCCAGGCCAAGCTTGTCGGCGATCAGGCCGAGCGCCTCGATGCCGCCGATCACCACCGCCACCACCACCGACACCAGCGTGATGGTCATGTTGTAGTAGAGCTTGCGGATCGGCTTGGTGAAGGCCCAGCCGTAGGCGCCGAGCATCAGGATGCCGTCGGTGGTGTCCACCAGCGACATGCCCGCCGTAAACAGCGCGGGGAACACCATGATGGTCCAGAACGGCACGCCCTTGGCGGCCTCCGCGGCGGACAGGCCGAACAGGGCCACTTCGGTCGCGGTGTCGAAGCCGAGGCCGAACAGCAGGCCCATGGGAAACAGGTGCCAGCTGCGGCTGGCAAGGCGGAACAGCGGGCGGAACAGCCGCGCAAGGAAGCCGCGGTTGTTGAGCAGCAGGTCCAGGTCTTGCTCCTTGAGCGCTTCGCCGCGCCTGACGGCGCGGAAGGCGCGCCACACCGAGATCAGGATCAGCAGGTTGAAGAAGGCCAGCAGGAACAGGAACAGTGCCGACACGCTGGTGCCGATCATGCCGCCCACGGCCTTCATGTCGGCGAAGCGGGTCTGCAGCGCGGCGGCGGCCACGGCGATGCCGATCGACATCAGCGTGACCACGGTGGAGTGCCCGAGCGAAAAGAAGAAGCCGACCGCGACCGGACGCTTGCCTTCCTGCATCAGCTTGCGCGTGACGTTGTCGATGGCGGCGATATGGTCGGCGTCCACGGCGTGGCGCAGTCCCAGCGAGTAGGCGAGCACGGCCGAGGCCAGCAGCATGGGGTGGTCGCGGAAGGCGGCCAGCGCCCAGATCCAGGCGCCGACATTGGCGGCGATCAGGAAGGCGTACAAGGCGATGACCTTGCGCCGTACGTCGGCGTGCTGGTCGTTGAAGATGCTGGCGAGGAAGCGGAGCATGGTCGGTTCTGTGATCTAGTGCGAATCGGTCAGCGTTGTGTCCCGGCGCGGCGACGGGGGCGGAACAGGCGCCGCCAGCCTATCACCACGCCGCTGACGGAGATGAGGAGCCCGGCGGCGGACAGCGCCCACACGGCAATGTCCCACGCGGGCCGGTGCCGCAGCAGCCAGCCCAGGTCCCAGCTGTGCGCCGCGTTGAACAGCCAGCGGTAGGCGCGCCGGCTGCCGTCGCTGCGGCCGAGCAGGCTGCCGTTGGTGGCGTCGAGATAGGCCCAGGTGGCGGCGGCGTCGTCGAAGCGTACCCGCAGCACGGGCAGCTTGCGCGGCTGGTGATGGCTGTACCAGTAGTCGTCCGGCTGCGTCAGCAGTTCGCTCCCGGCGATGCCGGCCCCGGGCACCAGGCTGGCGGCAGCTGCGGTGAGCCGCTCGCCGGTTGGCGCGAGCGCGGCGCCGGTATCGGCGCGATAGGCGAGGCCGTCCTGCGCCGCGGTCGCCACCAGCAGCACCGGCTGGCCTGCCTGCCACGTCATGCGGATTTCGCGCGGTCGCCCGGCGGCGCGCAACTGGCTGGCCAGCGCGCTGCCGTCCAGATCGGCAAAGCGCGGCAAGGTCTGTCCCGCATAGCGCTCGAGCGCGGCCTGGTCGAAATTCCGCCCCGGGAACCACTGGTTGGGGTTGACCGAGAGCCAGCCGCTGGCCAGCCATGCCAGCAGGAACAGCGCGCCGCCCAGCCCGGCGACATGGTGCCAGGCCATCCAGCCGTGGTAGGGCGAGGTGCCGCCCGCGCTGCCATGCGCAAAGCGGCGCTGCACGCGCAGCCGCAGCCAGCCGATCCAGATGCCGCTCACCGCCACGGCCATGCACACGCCGGAGGTCCACAGCACCACCTGCCGCCACAGCGGGGGATCGGCGCGCACCGGCGTGAAGTACAGCCAGTGCGGCACCGCGCCCAGCCAGTTCCAGAAGCGCTCGGCGCGCCTGGTGTCGCGCATGACTTCGCCGGTGCGCGCGGACACGTACAGTTCGGTGCCGGCATCGTCGTCCAGCGCGATGCGGTGCAGCGGGCGCCAGGCGTTCAGGCCGTTGGGCACGGTCCACTGGTCGCGCTCGGCGGTCTCGACCCAGCGTGCCTTGCCCACACGGGCGAAGCGCGCGGCGATGTCCTGCGCGGTGGCGGCATCCACCTGCCCGATGGGCGCGCCGTCGCGCGCGGAGACCGTGTGCGGCGTGCCGCGCCAGTCGACCATGCGGTAGACCGGCTGGGTGCCCATCATCTCCAGGCGCAGGCTGCGCGGGAAGCGCTCCAGGCCGGCGCTGGCCATGGCGGCGGCCGGCGTGACCCGCACCGCGGGCAGGTCCAGCGGCGGCAGGCCGGCGAGGCGTTCTGCATCGGTCAGCGCGGGAAAGGCCACGTACATCATGACCAGGCCCGAGAGAAACCACATCGCGATCAGCAGGCAGCCGGCGATGCCGGCCCAGCGGTGGATCAGGTAGAGCCAGCGTCGCGTGAAGCGCCAGCCGCGCTCCCGCCAGGACCCCGGGCGGCGCATCGTGGCCATGCCTAGAAGTAGAAGTTGGCCGACAACTCTGCCGCGCGCGGCCGCCCCAGCAGCCACTGCCCGCCGCTGTTGCCGGAGGTCTCGGCGTAGTTGCGGTTGAACAGGTTGTACACGCGCAGCGCCAGCGCCGTCTTGCGCGACACGCGCCACTGCAGCGAGGCGTCCACCACGGTGTACGAGGGCATGGCCGTGGTGTTGGCGTTGTTGGTATAGCGCCGGCCCACATAGCGCAGGCCGCTGCCCACCTGCCACTGCGGCGCGAAGGCCCAGGTCAGCCACAGGTTGGCCGCCTGCTGCGGCACGCCAGTCGGCACATTGCCGTTGCGCGAGACCAGCGCGCCGTTCACGCTTTCGGCGAAATCGTCATAGCGCGCGCGCAGCACGGTGCCGTTGGCGTCCACGCGCAGGCCGCGCATGAGTTCGATGCTGAGGGAGGCTTCCAGCCCGCGCGAGGACTGCTCGCCTACCTGCACCGTCAGCGCCGGGTTGCTGGCGTCGCGCGTGAGCAGGTTCTTCTTCACGATCTGGTACGCGGCGAAGGTCCATTCGCCGCGCTGGTCCCAGAACGATTGCTTGATGCCGGCCTCGATCTGCCGGCCGGTGGCGAGCTTGAAGTCCTTCTGCGCGTCCGAGGTGGTGATCAGCGCGCCGAGCGGATCGGTGGCGGTGGCGTACTGCGCGTAGACCGACAGCTTCGGCGTGAGCTCGTAGACCGTGCCGGCGCGCCACGTCACGTTGTTGAAGTTGCGGGTCCAGTCGTCGCCAGTGAGCAGGTTGCCGCGCTCGAGCTGGGCATGGTCGAAGCGCACGCCGCCTATCACCGACCACTGCTGCGTGAGCTTGAGGCGGTCCTCGCCGAACAGGGCGGCTTGCGTGGTGTGGGTGCGGTAGCGCGGCGAAGTGACCACCCCCGGCGGGCTGAAGAACTGGCCCGGATCGAACTGATAGGCGTTGACGGTGGACGTGCCGCCGTAGGGCGAGTTGTTGCTGTGGGTGAAGTTGATGCGGTTGACGTCGAAGCCCACCGTGGCGGTGTTGGCCATGCCGAACAGCTGCCCGTCGATCTTCAGGTCGGCGCGGTCGCCTACCTGTTCCTGGTCGTGCAGGATTTCCAGGTAGTCGGTGCGGCGCACCTGGCCGGAGGCGGGGAGGAAGGTGTAGGACTCGGCATCGCGCCAGTGGCGCTGGCTGGTGAGGTAGTAGAACTGGTTGCGCACGGTCACGCGTTCGTTCGGCTGCCATTGCGCGGCCAGGCGCGTCCAGCGGTCGCGGTAGGTGATCTCGCTGTCGCCCACGTTGTAGTTCTTCGTGCGCAGCGACGTATCCAGGCTGCCGTTGACCAGCGGCGTACCGAAATAGCGCATCGGGTGCTGGTCGCCGTCGTCATAGGACAGCGTGACATTGAACTCCGGCGAGACGTCGAGCCGCACCGCGGCGGATACGGCCACGTTGCGCGATTCGCCGCGTTCCACCCAGCCGGCGGAGCGTCCGTAGTTGACATTGAAGCGGTAGGAGAGGTTGTCGTTGACCGCGCCGCCGGTGTCGAAGGCCGCGCGCGCCGTCCGCTGGGTGCCGCCGGTGAGCTGCAGCTCGTTGGTGATCGGCGCGCGCATCGGCTTCTTGGGAATCACGTTGACCACGCCGCCGATGGCGCCCTCGCCATACATGACCGACGCCGCGCCGCGCAGCACCTCGATGCGGTCAACCGACCAGGTATCGAAGGGGAAGGTCACCGTGCCGGCCGCCACGTAGAGGCGCGTGCCGTCGTAGAGTTGCATCACCGAGCCCTGGCCCGAGAAGCCGCGCGCGGTCAGCGCGGTGCCGCCGTTGCCGGGGGCGCCGTTGGCGATGATGCCGGTGGCGCGGGACACGGCGTCGCTCACGGTCAGGTCGCCGCGCTCGCGGATCACCTCGCCGGGCAGCACCTCCACGCTGGCCGGGGTCTCGAGCGGCGTCAGTCCCAGCCGGCTGGCGGTACTGGCAGGTTCCGACAGCGACAGGCCGGGCAGCGCCGCCGCGCTGCTGATCACCACCGGCGGCAGCACGGCGGCGTCTTTCGGTGCCGGCTGCGCATGCGCGCGGCCGGGTGCTTCGGTGTCTTCGGCGGCCCGGGCGGCCTCCGCGCCGGCGCCGGCAAAGGCCCCCAGCGACAGTGCCAGCGCACAACCGCGGGCCAGCTTGCGGCGGGTGGGGGAAAACCGGGGCCGGACAGGGCCGGGCGGGGCGGTGCGGGTGAAACGGGAGCGCGCGGGCATGGACTTTCCATCGTGAGCCGCAGGCGACCCCGCCCGCGGCAATGAACGAACAAGCCACGGACGCGCGCGCAATGGCGCCGGGACGCATGCCCGGCAGCCTCACGCCTTGCCGCCCGTCCGCAGCCTCGGTGATCGTTCGCAAGGCCGGTATCCGGGCTCGCAGGGGGACGCACTGCCGCTTGGGCGCGTCCAGGGTGCCGCCTTCCCACGCGTTCCGACGCGCAGTGGCTGCCGCGGCCTGTGGGCCCGGCGTGACACCTTTCTACCTGCTGACCGTTGCGGGGGCAGCACAGGATTTGCCGCGCACATGGCGGCGCACCTGTTTCCCGTTTAACCCTCGCCGCGTGTCGCGCGGCGGGGGCACCTTCGAACCTGTTGCAATCCAATTGCAGGAGCAATGTGGAAAGCGACCGCGATTGTAACGGGATTTCTACTGTGCTTGCCTGGTGGCCTGGCCCTTCGTTGTGATCACGCACACCGGGGCGGTGGTGCACCGGGATGGCGATCTGCGGCGCGATTTTGGTGCTTTATGCGCCATTCCGTCCGCATCCTGGTGGCTTCTTGCGGAGATGCCGCACGCAGCGCTAAAGAAGACAAGGTGCGCTCCGATATCCGTGCATGCCGCGTGCCTTTTGCATCGCCGGCGCATGCCTGGATATAAAGCGAACCCTTCCATGAATCACCTGACCCTGCGAAAAAAGCTGTGGATCCCCCTCGTGCTGGCCTGGCTCGGCCTGCTGCTGCTGACCGTGACGCACGCCTTCCAGACCCGGCAACTGCAGATGGCGGACCGTCGCGGCGAACTGGCCAACGTGGTCGACATGTCGCTGTCGCTGGTGCGTGACTACGCCGAGCAGGCGCGCCTGGGCAAGATGACCGAAGACGAAGCCCGTGCCACCTGGACTACTGGTGGCCCAAGCCCGGCAGCGACCAGGCCAGCCCCAAGATCGGCTACGTGGCCCGCTACAAGCCGTGGGGCTGGGATCTCGTCGCCGGCACCTATATGGATGATGTGCAGGCACAGTTCCGCGCTTCCCTGTATCAGTCGCTTGGCCTGCTGGTGCTGCTCGGCATCGTGATCTCGGTGGTGGCCACGCTGCTGATCCGCAGCATCCAGCGCTCGGTCGGTGGCGAGCCCGCTGCGGCGGCGGCGCTGGCGCTGCGCATGGCCGGCGGCGACCTCACGGTGCGTGCCGACACCGCCCCGGATGACAATGCCAGCCTGATGTACGCCATCGGCCATATGCGCGACCAGCTTGCCGGCACGGTGGCGGGCATCCAGCAGTCGGCCGATTCCATCAGCGCCGCCGCGCAGCAGATCGCCGCCGGCAACACCGACCTGTCGAGCCGCACCGAGCAGCAGGCGGCCTCGCTGGAGCAGACCGCCGCCAGCATGGAGCAGATCACCGCCACCGTGCGCCAGAACGCCGACAACGCCGCCGAGGCCAGCCAGTACGTGGCCGATGCCGCGCAGATCGCGCAGCAGGGCGGCAGCGTGGTGAGCGAGRTCGTGGCCAAGATGCGCGGCATCACTGCCAGCTCGCGCAAGATCAACGACATCATCGGCGTGATCGACGGCATCGCCTTCCAGACCAATATCCTCGCGCTCAATGCAGCGGTGGAAGCCGCGCGTGCCGGCGAGCAGGGCCGCGGCTTCGCCGTGGTGGCCGGCGAGGTGCGCAACCTCGCGCAGCGCAGCGCGGGTGCCGCCAAGGAAATCAAGACCTTGATCGTGGAATCGGTGGGGCAGGTCGACAGCGGCTCCGCCCTGGTCGAGCAGGCCGGCCAGACCATGGCCGAGATCGTCAACGCGGTGGGCCGCGTGACCGCCATCATGGACGGCATCGCCTCGGCCACGGCCGAACAGCGCACCGGCATCGAGGAGGTCAACCGCGCGGTCTCGCAGATGGACCAGATGACGCAGCAGAACGCAGCGCTGGTGGAGCAGGCCAGCGCGGCCGCGGCCTCGCTCGAAGACCAGGCCGGCGCGCTGCACCATGCGGTGTCCGCCTTCCGCCTCGTGCCGGCATGAGTGCGCGGGCCGGGCGCGCGCCGTTTGCGCGCCCGGCCCTATCCCTATAGCAGCGACTTGCCCTGCGCCAGGATCTTGTCGCAGACCTGCTTGGTGACCTGATCCTTGAGGCCGCCGCCGCTGAGGTCGAACTTGTTGCCGTCGCTGCTGCTGAGTATTCCCTTGGCGCCGTCCGTGTAGCCGGGGTCCGATGTCGCCGAGCCGCCGAGCTTGCCCATCAGCTGGTCCTTGACGGACGAAGCGCCGCCGCCGCCGAGGTAGTTGTTCTTGACGCAATACTCCAGCACACCGGCCACATTGCCGATGCTGCCGGAACTCAGCGATTGCAGCGAAGGCATGCCGCCGCCCAGGCTGCCGGCGAGGCCGCCCAGGCCGCCGGTGCTGCTTCCTCCGCCCTGCGTGGCTCCCTTGAGCATGTCGCCGATCTGCGCGTGGATCGCGGCCGCCGGCAGCAGGCCGGCGAGCAGGATCGACACGGCAGTGATGCGGTAGATGCTGGATTTCATGCGGTCTTCCTCCGGGGTGGGATCATGGCAGCTTCCAATATAGTGCGTGGCGGGCAGGCCATCGCCACGGGTGCACGGGCGCGACCCAGCCCGCGGCGCTCCGGCGCTGGCGCGCCCGGTAGCCGGATGCCCCTTGCGACCCACCGCAGGGACAATGCATCACTCGCGGGTGCGGCGCGGCCCATGCCGGCGCGGAAGCCGGCCCCGCATTTCCCCTGGATCGGCGGATCGGCAATGGCGGCGCGGCGGTATACGTGGCTGCCGGGCGGGAACTGCGGGGCCGCGATTGCTGGGTCGCGGTGCGCGCGCTCGCCCCGCTCATCTCCAGCCCGTTCTTCCTGGGGGCGTCGGCCAATGGCGTGGAGACCTCGGCCCCGCTCCACTGCGCCGGAGGCGGCACGGTCGCCCGCGCGACAGCGGCGCAAGACGCCACGGGCCGGGTCGCGCATCAAGCGGATGCCATGCGCCAGGCAGACGGCGTCACGGCCTCCTCCTGGCGCCATGCAGCCCGCAATGCGTGCGGGCTGGCAAAGCCGCAGTGCGCGGCCACCTGTTCCATGGGCCAGTCGCTTTCGCGCAGCAGCCGCCGCGCCAGCGCAACGCGCAATTGCTGCTGGTACTGCTTTAGCGTCACGCCGCATTGCTGGTGGAACAGCCGGGCCAGTTGCCGGTAGCTCAGCGCGAAGCGGGCGGCCAGCGCCGCATAGGGCAGCGCGTAGTCCGGCCGGGCCGTCAGGAAATCTTGCACGGCGTGGATGACCGCGTGATCGTGGTCGCGGTAGCGTAGTTGCGCGTCGAGCGCGGGATCCTGGCTCAGGCGGCGGAACGGCACCACGTTGTCGCGCGCCACGCGGATCGCCGCCGGCGCGCCGAAATCGCGCGCGATCAGGTGCAACGCCAGGTCGATGCCGGCCGTGACGCCGGCCGAGGTGACCAGCCCGCCGTCGTCGACCAGCAGCCGGTTAGCCAGCACGCGCGCGCGCGGATGGCGTTGCTGCAGCCGCTGGAGGTAGTCGTGGTGGGTGGTGCAGTCGCGCCCGTCGAGCAGCCCCGCGGCGCCCAGCAGCCAGGCGCCGGTGCAGACGCTGGCCAGCAGGATGTCGCCAAGGCGCGGGCGCGCAATGCGCTGCAGCCATTGCACGATCTGCCTGTTGCCCGGTGACAGCGGGGCGTCTGGCGCGAGCTTGCATCCCGCCACGATGACGGCATCGCCGTGCGCCAGCGTGGCCGGCAGGGGCTTGAGCGCGCTCAGCCTCAGGCCCTGGAAGCTCTCCAGCTCGCGTTCCGGTCCCACGCAGATGCACTCGACCGAGCCCAGCCCCAGCTCGCCCAGCGAGCCGAACAACTGCAGCGGCCCGGCCAGGTCGAGCACGTGCACTTTTGGCGGGAGGACGAAGTAGATCCGTTTCATTCGATGGCGGGGCGGGGCCGTTCAATGGATGGCATGTTTTTTACGCCGGGAGGCAGAGTATCTGCTTTGCGCCAGGCTGCTTTGTTTTTACCATGGCACATAACTTACCTGGCCATACTGGCCACCTCATCACGGGAGACATGATGCTACAGCTCAGACCGACTTGCGAACACTGCGACAAGGCGCTGCCGCCGGCTTCGGGCGAAGCGCGCATCTGCAGCTATGAATGCACGTTTTGCGCCGCGTGCGTGGACGATATCCTGCAGAACGTCTGTCCCAATTGCGGCGGCGGCTTCACGCCCAGGCCGGTGCGGCCCGCGCGCAACTGGAAGAACAACAATTGCCTCGGCAAGGACCCGGCCAGCACGCAGAAGAAGCACAAGCCGGTCGATCCGCAGGCACATGCGCTTTTTGCCGCGCCCATTGCCGGCATTGCGCCGGAACAGCGCTGAGCGGCCGGGAAAAAGCTATTCGTCCCGATGGTGCAGCAACGTCATCAGCACCGAAGCATCCTCGATGCCGCGCAGCGCGTGCGGTGCGCCGGGCGCCAGGTACATCAGGTCRCCGGCGTCCATGCGCTGGCTGCTGCCATGCGCCTCCATCTCGATCGCGCCCTCCAGGCAGAGCACGGTGATCGCGCCGGGCACGCTGTGTTCCGGGAGCGACTTGCCGGCCGGCAGCACCAGTCGCATGACCTGCAGGTCCGCTGCGCGCACCAGCGTCAGGTTCTGGGCCTGCCGCAGCGCGGCGCCCAGCGGGCGGAGTTTGACGATCTCACCGGTTGCTGCGTGATGCTGAGCCATGACCATTCTCCATCGATGCGGACGCGCCGGCAGGTGGCCGGCGCCATGTGAAGGGGACTTCCGCCAGCTGTCGCCAGCCATGCTACCGGAATAGCGCAGCACCCGCCCCGGCGCAAGGGCGCGCTGGCGTCAGCACGCGCCAGGCCGTGGCAGCCTTACCGAAACACGCCCGCTCGCCGGACCGGCGGCGCTGCAATGGCTTGCCCCCGGCGCCGTGATTTTCTAGCATGGTTGCGCAGGCGCGGCTTGCCGCGAATACCGCGGCGGTCCCGCCGTCCCGACACACCGCGCGTACCCACGGAGCCTTGTCCTTGCTGCTTCGCCTTCGCCTTCGCCTTGCCGCGGCCCTGGTGCCGGTCCTTGCGGCTGCCGCCTGCGCCAGCGTGCCGGGCCTGCCGTGCGCGCCAGGCGAACATCGCGCCGTTGCCGAGTTGATGTATTTCGGCACGGCCATGCCGGGCGGGACGGTGTCGGAAGACGCATGGGCCGCCTTCCTGCGCGATTCCGCCACCCCGCGCTTTCCGCAGGGTTTGACAGTATGGCGGGCGGCCGGACAGTGGCGCGCGCCGGGCCCGGAGGGGATCGGGCGCGAAGCAGCCTATGTGCTGAGCATCGTGCATGKAGATGACGACGCTAGCAACGCTGCGGTGCGCGCCATTGCCGCGGAGTACAAGGCGCGCTTCAGCCAGGAGGCGGTGCTGCGGACCAGAAGCGCGGTCTGCGCCGCGTTCTAGCGCGCAGATTCCCGGCGGAGCGCCTCGCCGGGCTGGATGGATGGTTCGCTCTCAGTGCGCGCGGCTTGCGTCCTGGCGGCGCACCGCGAAGTCTGCGAGCAGCGCCACGACCAGCGCCACGCCGCCGCAGGCGAAGATCAGCGCATAGTTGTTGTGCGAAACGCCGAACAGATAGGAGTAGCCGTAGCCGCCGAGCGCCTGGAATAGCGCGAACGCCGTGGTGGCGCGGCTCCACGCGGCACGCTGCTCGACATGGTCGTGCGGCACCATTTCATGGATGCGGCCCAGCGTAAGCGGCACGATGCCGGGCGTGAAAATACCGAGGATGACCGTGGCAACGCCGATCAGCACGGCGCTGCCCGACAGCGCCAGCATGGCCGCTGCAAGCGCCTGCAGCGCCAGCGCGATGCGATAGGCGGAGCGGAAGCCGATGCGGTCCGCGACGTTGCCGCACAGGACCGGGCCGGCGATGGCCGCAATGCCGTACAAGACCCAATAGCTCGCACCGACGGCCGCACCGCGGCCGAGCCCGCGCGCTACATAATCGACCAGCAGCACCATGGCTGGCACCAGGCCCAGCGCGTTCGCTGCGTACTGGGCATACAACACCCGCATGGCCGTGTTCGCGCCGCGGGCCGGGGCGGCAGCGGATTGCGCTGGCGCGCTAGCGGCGCCGGCGGCTTGCGCTGCGTTATCGCCGGGCCAGCCGAACCAGCTCACCGCGGTCAGCACGAGGGCCACCACGCCGAGCCCGAGCCACGTGTCCCGCAGGCCAAGCTGCAGCAGTTGCGGAACGATGGTGCCGGACGCGGCGATGCCAAGGCCCAGCCCGAGGAAGATCATGCCCCCCGCGAAGCCGCGGCGCGCCGGCGGGATGTGCGGCAGGATCGTGGTCGCCACCAGCACCATGATGGCGCCGCCCGACAAGCCCGAAGCAAAGCGCCACAGGAAGAACCAGCTCACGGAAAGCGGAAAGCCGCAGGCAAAGAAGGCCACCGTGGCGACCAGCATCAGCAAGCGCAGCGCGCTGCGGTTGGACAGCGCGCTGGCGAGCGGGCGGCCCAGCAAGGCGCCGGCCAGGTAGCCGGCGAAATTGGCCGCGCCGAGCGTCACTGCTTGTGACGAGGTGAACCAGTGCGCCTGGATCAGCGAAGGGATCAGGGGCGTGTAGGCGAACCGGGCCAGCCCGATGGCGACCAGGCTGCCGCAAAGGCCGGCCAGCATGGCGAACATGGCTTGCGCATCCAGCGCGCTGGCGCGGCCTGGCATGGCAAGGGTGTCTTGTGACATGAACTTCTCCTGCGATGGACCCGAAGCCGTTGGCGACAGGCCTTCCATTGTGGGAACGGCGTCAGCGTGAAAGCGATTGCCTTGTTTTGTTGCGATCGATATAGAACGGATACTATAACACTCGATATAAAACGCAAGCAGATTTTTTGTGGCAAATAGTGCACAGCAGGACGAGATGGCCGGGCCCGCTTCATGCCGGTCTGTTCGGCACCCCGCATGCCGGGCCCGGCATGCGTTGAGACCCGCGGATGCGCGTGAAACAATGGCCTGGCGTGTTAGCTATGCAAACGGGAGAGCGAAAATGACAGACAACGCCCGCCTTCGGCTGCTCCGGATCGCGCTGGTAGTGGTGGGCGCGGTTGCGCTCGCGCTCTATCCGCTGATGGTGCTGTGGCCATCCGGCTGGGCATGGCACAGCGGGTACTCGGACTATCCGCTGATGATCGTCGGCATCTACGCGACGCTGGGTGTGTTCCTGATCCTCGCGGCGCGCGATCCGCTGCGCCACCTGAGCCTGATCTGGTTCACGGTGTGGTCGAGCCTGGTGCACGGCGGCATCATGGCTGTCGAGGCGCTCGCGAGCGTGCACCAGCGCGGGCACCTGCTTGGCGA
>NZ_JBFTND010000139.1:0-18800 GCF_056397305.1 Cupriavidus sp. 05N40 | reverse complement strand
CATCGAAGCCAAGATGGCCGACGTGGCGGTGCGCGCGCAGACCATCAAGCATACGTTGCGCCAGCTGGCCTGATCATTGCTCGCCGCATGGCTTCCCGCCCGCGCAACGCGGGCGGCGGCGCCACGATGGTGCAACGCGCATGGACCCGCGGGCCGGCACGGTGTAGCATCGTTTGCTTAACACGTTACCCATAGCCTCACCTAAGGCCACAAGCCATGCAAGCCGACACTCTCAGCAAGCCTGYGGAAGCCGCCACCCGCGGCAGCGCCCTCGACTGGACCCAGCGCCTGGTCAGCTACGACACCACCAGCCGCCACTCCAACCTCGGCCTGATCGAGGCCGTGCGCGACCACTTCCTGGCCAAGGGCCTGCGCCCCCACCTGAGCTACAACCCGCAGAACGACAAGGCCAACCTGTTCGTCACCGTGCCCGCCGCCGACGGCAGCACCGATGGCGGCATCGTGTTGTCCGGCCACACCGACGTGGTGCCGGTGGACGGCCAGAACTGGACCACCGACCCGTTCAAGGCGGTCGTGCGCGACGGCCGCCTGTACGGCCGCGGCACCTGCGACATGAAAGGCTTCATCGGTACCAGCCTGGCGCTGCTGCCCACCATCCTGCAGGCCAGGCTGCGCGAGCCGGTGCATTACGCGCTCTCGTTCGACGAGGAAATCGGCTGCATGGGCGCGCCCTACCTGCTGGCCGAGCTGCGCGAGCGCGGCGTGCGCCCGGCCGGCTGCATCGTGGGCGAGCCCACCAGCATGCGCGTGATCGTGGCGCACAAGGGCATCAATGCATATCGCTGCTGCGTCAAGGGACAGGCCGCGCATTCCTCGCTCACGCCCAAGGGCGTCAACGCCATCGAATACGCCGCGCGCCTGATCTGCTTCATCCGCGACATCGCCGACGAGTTCAAGGCCAAGGGGCCCTACGACCAGGCCTTCGACGTGCCGTTCACCACCGCCTCCACCGGCACCATCCAGGGTGGCATCGCGCTCAACACCATCCCGGCACTGTGCGAGTTCGTGTTCGAGTTCCGCAACCTGCCGGGGGTCGATCCCGAAGCCATCTTCGCCCGCGTCCAGGCCTATGCCAACGACGTGCTGCTGCCGAAGATGCGCGCCGAACATGCCGACGCCGGCCTCGCCATCAGCAAGATCGCCGCGGCGCCCTCGCTCGACGCCGCCGAGCAGGATGCCATCACGCAGCTGGTGCGCGCGCTGACCGCCGACCGCGATGTCAACAAGGTGGCCTACGGCACCGAGGCCGGCCTGTTCCAGCGCGCCGGCATCCCGGCCGTGGTGTGCGGCCCCGGCGATATCCAGCAGGCGCACAAGCCCGACGAATACGTCGAAATCGAACAGCTCGCGGCCTGCGAGTCGTTCCTGCACAAGGTGGTCGACAGCCTGCGCGTGAACTGAGCCGCGCCCTGGCCATTTTCCGGCCATTTTCCGGCCATTTGCGGCCATTTGCGGCCATTTGCGGCTGCTCCCTGCCATTCCCGGCCTGCCCCCCCGCGGGCAGGCCGCCGCGCCATGCCTTGGCATGCGCTAGGGCGCCCTGTCGTTTCCGCGCGCCGCCCGCCCGCTTTTCGCACCCCCGTCTTTCACAAAACAATATCGATGGCAACACCACAGAGAGGAGACCTCATGGCAGCATCCCAAGCCCGTTTTTCCCGACCTTCCAGCCGCCACGCGCTGCGCGCGACGGTGTCGGCCCTGTCGCTGGCCGCCGGCCTGCTGTGCCTGGCGCCCGCCGCGCATGCGCAGTCCGCCGACAGCCTGCAGGCGCAGATCGACACCCGCGCCAAGGCCGTCGAGGCGCAGCTCATCGCATGGCGCCGGGATATCCACCAGCACCCCGAGCTCGGCAACTACGAGGTGCGCACCAGCAAGCTGGTGGCCGACCACCTGCGCAAGCTGGGCATGGAAGTGAAGACGGGCGTGGCCAGGACCGGTGTGGTGGGCGTGCTCAAGGGCGGCAAGCCTGGCCCGGTAGTGGCACTGCGCGCCGACATGGATGCGCTGCCGGTGAAGGAGCGCGTCGACGTGCCCTTCGCTTCGAAGGCAAAGGGCCAGTACCTCGGCAAGGAAGTGGACGTCATGCACGCATGCGGGCATGACACCCACGTGGCGATACTGATGGCGACGGCCGAGGTGCTGGCCGGCATGAAGGACCAGTTGCCGGGCACGGTCAAGTTCATCTTCCAGCCGGCCGAGGAAAGCCCGGCGGATTTCGAGCCCAACGGCAGCAATACGTGGGGCGCCAAGCAGATGGTGGCCGAGGGCGTGCTGGACAACCCCAAGGTGGACGCCATTTTCGGCCTGCACGTGAGCAGCGGCATCGAGTCCGGCAAGCTGGCCTGGCGCAGCGGCCCGTCGATGGCCGCCGCCGACCAGTTCTGGATCGACGTCAAGGGCCGCCAGACCCACGGCGCGCGACCCTGGGGCGGGATCGACCCGATCGTGGTGGCGTCGCAGATCGTGATGGGCCTGCAGACCATCCAGAGCCGCCAGGTCAACGCCATGCTGGAGCCTTCGGTGATCACCGTGGGCACCATCCACGGCGGCAACCGCATGAATATCGTGCCGGAGAAGGTCGAGATGATGGGCACGGTGCGCACCTATGACGAAGGCATGAAGAAAGACATCCATGCCCGCATGAAGCGCACCACCGAGGCCATCGCCACCAGCGCCGGCGCCGAAGCCACCTTCAAGGTGGTGGAGCTCTACAACGCCACCGTCAACCAGCCCGCGCTGACCGACAAGATGGCGCCCACGCTCAAGCGCGTGGCCGGCGACGGCAACTGGATGATCGCGCCCAAGGCCACCGCCTCCGAGGATTTCTCCTTCTACCAGGAAAAGGTGCCGGGCCTGTTCTTCAACCTCGGCGTCACGCCGAAGGGCACCGATGTGACCAAGGCGGCCTCCAACCACTCGCCCGAGTTCTATGTGGACGAACCGGCGCTGGTCAACGGCGTGCGCGCGCTGTCGAACCTGACGCTCGACTACATGACGATGGCGCAGCGCTGAGGCATTGGCGCGAGCCCCGGGCGGCGCCAGGCGCCCCCGGGGCGCGCGGGCGTCTACAATACGGGTCCTGGCCGCCGAGGCGGCCTGCATTTCCGGACCCAACGCCACCGGGCGCGCGCCGCGCGCCCGCATCCACGCCATGCCCCTGATTCTTCAAAGTCTCGCGCCGATCGGCGCCGCCGATCTCGACGCGCTGCGTTCCCTGGCCCAGGCGCCGCAACTGGCTGCGCGCACGGAGTTCGTCGCCGCCGCCGACGACTGCGCCCCGCTCACCCCCGCCCTGCGCGAGGCCCTGGATGCCTACTGCGGCCCGCGCGCGATCGACTGGGCCATGGTGCCGGCCGGCCGCAGGCTGTCGGACTTCCGCCTAGTGGCGATGGACATGGACTCCACGCTGATCACCATCGAGTGCATCGACGAAATCGCCGATTTCTGCGGCCTCAAGGCCGAAGTCTCCGCCATCACCGAGGCCGCCATGCGCGGCGAGATCACGGACTTCAACGAGAGCCTGCGCCGCCGCGTGGCGCTGCTCAAGGGACTCGACGCCAGCGTGCTGGACCGCGTCTATGAAGAGCGGCTGCGCCTGTCGCCGGGTGCGGAAAACATGCTGCAGACCGTGCAGGCGCTGGGTCTGCGCACGCTGCTGGTGTCGGGTGGCTTCGTGCATTTCACGGAGAAGCTCAAAGCCCGCCTCAAGCTCGACGTCACCCGCGCCAATACGCTCGAGATCGTCAACGGCAAGCTGACGGGCCAGGTGCTGGGCGAGATCGTCAACGCCGACGTCAAGGCGCGCACGGTGCGCGAGGTCTGCGAGCAGATCGGCGCCGAACCCGCGCAAGCCATCGTCATGGGCGACGGCTCGAACGACCTGAAGATGATGGCCGTGGCCGGCCTGTCGGTGGCCTTCCGCGCCAAGCCCGTGGTGCGCGCGCAGGCCAGCGTGGCGTTCAACCATGTCGGCCTGGACGGCCTGCTGCAACTGTTCCCGCGCTGACCGGCCGGGCGTTCCGCCCGCATCCGGCCTCCAGGCCCTGGCCCCCCGGGCCTTCGGCCGCGGCACCCCGGCGCCATGCCGGGGGTTCGCCTCCCGCATCCTCCCGCACCCCCCGTATCCCACCCCCCGTACCAGCCTGAACCGGTAGCGCCAGCGCGCGCGGCCGGCAGCATCACATGCGCAGCGCTTGCAAGTTTAAATCGGAATCATTATCATTTGCCTTTACTTAAATGCTATGAACCTGTCATGCAAGTGCTTGCCGCGCTGCTAGGGTTGGGCGGCGCCTGCTGCTTCTATCTTGCCTCGCCCAACCAGCGCCTCCTGTCCTCGTTCGCGGCAGGCGCGGCGCGTAGCCGCGGCACATGGCTCTGCTGGACGGCGACGCTGGCCATCGCGGTCTCCGCATGGGCGTGGAGCACGTTGCAAGGCTGGCCCAGCGCCATCGCGGCCACGCTGGCCACGGTCGGCACCGGCCTCTCGCTGTGGCCATTCACGGGCGCCTATCTCGATGCCCGCCGCCGGCGCCAGCATGGGGTGACCCGATGACCGCGGCAACCGTGCGCACCCCGCGCAAGCCCCAGCCGGGCATGGGTACGAAATGGCTGGCCGGCACCCTGCTTGGCCTGCCCCTTTCCGTCGCATTGTGCGCGCTGTCCGTGATCTGGCTGCCGGGCGGCTGGGAGAGCGGCGCCATAGGCGCCCTGCTGGCCTGCCTGCCGTTGTGGGTGGTCATCATCAGTGCCGCGCTGCTGTTCCGCAGCAGCCGCGCCGCCTGGCTGTGGCTGGCGGCGGGCAACGCAGCCGCCTTCGGCGCGCTGTGGGCCTGGCGCCTGCTGGCCGCCGGCGCGGCATGACACGGGGCATCGGGACCAACACATGAAAGCTGCAACGCTGCGCCTTTACCAGACCCTGCATACCTGGGTCGGCCTGATGGCCGGCTGGGCCCTCTTCATCGCCTTCTTCGCCGGCGCCATCACCGTCTTCCACGAAGAACTGCATACCTGGCAGTCGCCGCACCGCTCCGTGGCCGACCGCCCGGTGGCGCAGGAGAGCGACCCGGCCGCCCTCGACCGCTTCATGCGTGAGCTGGTGGCGGCGCACCCGAAAAGCGCCGACAGCGCCTACGTCACGCTGCCGACCGTGCACGAGCCGGAGTTCACCGCCTACTGGCAGGACAAGGACGGCGAGTGGCAGACCAGCAGCTCGGCCAAGCTTGAAGCCGGCAGGAACACGCCCAGGGACACTTCGCTCGACGCGAGCCAGGGCGAACTGGCCGCCTTCCTCAACAGCCTGCACTACACGCTGGGCGTGCCCGTGGCGGGCAACTACTTCATGGGCGCGATTTCGGTGCTGTACGGCCTGGCGCTGGTGTCGGGCGTGCTGCTGCACCTGCCGCGCCTGAAGCCGGACCTGTTCGCGATCCGGCCGGGCCGCAACCTCAAGCGCTTCTGGATGGATGCGCACAACGTGGTCGGCCTGTTCAGCCTGCCCTTCCACCTGGTGTTCGCCATCACCGGCGCCGTGCTGTGCCTGGCGATGGTGCTGGTCATGGTCTTCAACGTGCTGGCCTTCGACGGCAAGCTGTTCGAAGCCCTGCCGCGCATGACCACCGCCTCGCCCGAACTGAAGGCAGCGGGGCAGCCGGCGCAGATGCTGCCGGCGGCCACGCTGATGGCCGCCGCGCGCGAACGCGCGGGCGAGCGTTTCACCCCGCTGTCGCTGCGCTACCAGCACTACGGCGACGCCAATGCCTTGATCGAGATCCGCGGCGATACCACGCGCGCGCTCGGCAACTATGGCTCGGTCTCGGTACATGCCGCCGCCGGCCGCGACGACAGCGGCAAGGTGCTGGCCAACCAGACACCCGGCGGGCGCGACGGCAACCACGCCATCTACAGCACCATCTACGCCCTGCATTTCGGCACCTATGGCGACCTCGCGCTGCGCCTGGTCTACCTGCTGGCCGGCCTGGCCGGCGCCTTCCTGTTCTATTCCGGCAACCTGCTGTGGATCGAGTCGCGCCGCAAGACCCGCAAGGCAGATCAGCCGCGCGTGCACCGCCTGCTGGCGCAGGCCACCGTGGGCGTGTGCATCGGATGCTGCATCGGCGTGGCCGCGGCCTTCTGCGGCGCCCTGATCTGGCCCGGACGCACCGCCGGCTGGAGCTACTTCCCGGTCTTCTTCGTCGCCCTGGCGTGGGCGCTGCTGCGTGCCCCGGCGCGGGCCGCCATCGAATTGCTGTGGGTCGCCGCCGCCGGCGCGCTGCTGGTGCCGGTGGTCAACGCGCTGGTAACGGGCGACTACCTCTGGACCGCCGCGCTGGCAGGCCACTGGGCCGTGGCCGGCTTCGACCTCGGCGCGCTGGCGCTGGCCTGCGGCTTTGCCGTGCTGGCCCTGGTCACGCGCCGCCGCGCCCGCAACGGACCGCCCCATTCGGTCTGGGCGCTGCCCGCGCGCGGCGACCCCGCGGCGGCCAAGGTGCCGGCCTCGGTAGCCGAGCCTTCCTGACCCGGGGCCGGGCGCCGCACAGCCCCTTTCCAGGCTTTTCGCCATAACCGTCCGGGCCTGTCCGCAGGCAGGCCCACCTTAACCTTCCTAGGATTCACCCTCCATGTCTAACCTCCACCCTTCGCAAGGGTGCGCCGCCGCATGCGCGCCCGCGCTTCGCCTCTCGCCCATCGCGAGCGCAGTGCTGGGCCTGACCCTCGCCTTCGGCGCGCTGCCGGCCCTTGCCCAGGCGCAGACCGCGGCATCCGCCGACACCACCCTGCCGACCGCCACCGTCACTGCCGCGCGCAGCACCGACCCGGTCAAGGTAGAGCGCGTCAGCGGTGGCGCGCTGGGCGACCGCAAGCCGGTCGACACGCCGTTCTCCGTGGTGGGCGTGACCAGCGAGGAGATCCAGGACCGCATGGCGCTGACCGCCAACGATGTCTTCAAGTACRACCCGTCCGTGTCCATCCTCGGCGACAACACCCGCACGGAGAACTCGTACTTCGCGGTGCGCGGCATGCGCGTGGACCCGCTCAACGGCACCAAGGTCGACGGCCAGAACTTCGTCGCCTGGGATACCGACATCCCGCTGGAGCCGTTCGAACAGGTGGAACTGCTCAAGGGCCTGTCCGGCTTCATGTACGGCTTCGGTTCGCCGGGCGGCATCATCAACTACGTGGTCAAGCGCCCGACCGACACGCCCTATCGCCAGTTCACCTTCGGCTACCAGGCCAACAACATCTGGAGCGAAAAACTGGACGTGGGCGGGCGCTTCGGCGTGGACGACCGGTTCGGCTACCGCATCAATGCCGTCAACGAGGACGGCAACTCGGTCGACCCGAACGTGCATGTGCGCCGGCAGGTGTTCTCGCTGGCCACGGACTTCCGCATCACGCCTGACCTGACCTGGTCGGCCGACGTCATGTACTGGAAGCGCAAGACCAGCGGCACGATCTTCGGCATGTCGTTTGCCTCGGACGTGTCCGTGCCCAGCGCCAGCAAGGTGGCGCGCAACCTGGCGCAGCCGTACTCGACGCACGAGACCGACATGACGACCGTCGGCACGGGCCTCGACTACCGCATCGATGACGCATGGAAGGCCAGCTTCAAGTACCGCTTCGTGCGCCAGAACCGCCTGAACGCGGACAGCTTCCTGTTTGTCGAGGACGCGGCGGGCAACTTCGCCGACACGCAGTACAAATGGAAGACGGCCTACTACTACCAGGCCTACGATGCCATGGTGCAGGGCAAGTTCGACACCGGCGGCATCAAGCATGAAGTGGTGGCGGGCGTGGGCTACCAGACGCAGGTGCGCGAACTGGACTCGGGCATCGGCGGCAACGGCATCTACCTGGGCCAGAGCAACCTGTACAACCCGGTGCTGCTGCCCGAGCAGCCAGGCGTGGGAACGGACTACATGCCCTACCGCGACTACAAGATCACGCAGAAGTCGCTGTACCTGAGCGACACCATCCAGTTCACCCAGCGCTTCTCGGTGCTGGCCGGCCTGCGCTATACGGACTTCGCCCAGAGCAACTACGACACCTCGGCGCAGACCACCTCGCGCTACAAGGCCAGCCCGGTCTCGCCGACCGTGGCGCTGATGTACAAGACGGACGACTTCTCGACCGTGTACTTCAGCTACGTGCAGGCGCTCGAGCAAGGCGGCTCGGCCAGCATCACCAACGCCAACTACCCGCAGGTCTACGGCCCGCTCAAGAGCAAGCAGTACGAGCTTGGCTTCAAGACCGAGCGCCGCGACTGGGGCGCCAGCGTGGCCCTGTTCCGCGTGGACCGTGGCTACGAATACACCAATACGTCGAACGTGTTCGTGCAGGACGGCACGCAGCGCTTCACCGGCCTGGATACCAGCGGCTGGGTGCGCTTCGCGCGCGATTTCCGCCTGCTGGGCGGCGTGATGTGGCTCAACGCCAAGGCGACCGGCGTGGATGATCCGGCCGTCAACGGCAATCGCGTGTTCGCCACGCCGCAATACATCGCCACCGCCCGCATCGAGTACGACACCCCGTTCCTGCGCGGCCTGACGCTGTCGGCCGGCGCCAAGATCACCGGCGACATGTACGTGAACTCGGCCAACACGCAGAAGGTGCCCTCGTACACCACGGTGGACCTCGGCGCCCGCTACCTGACCAAGGTCGCCGGCAAGGCCGTCACGCTGCGCGCCGCGGTCACCAACCTGGCCGACAAGCGCTTCTGGACCACCACCTACGACGGCTTCGTGCTGCCAGGCGCATCGCGCACCTTCCTGGCCAATGCCAGCGTGCAGTTCTGACCCTCCGGGCCTGCCGCAAAAGAGAACGGCCCCGTCTGGCGAAGACGGGGCCGTTCTCTGTTCCGGGGGGGGGGCCGGCCTGCTCAGGCCACCAGCTTCGCTTCCATGGCCGCGCGCAGGTCGGCGATCAGGTCACGGGTGTCCTCCAGCCCGATATACAGGCGCACCAGTTCACCCGCGTGCTCCCAGCCGGCGGGGGGCCAGCTGCCCGCCGGCCGCATGGTCTGCACGTGGTACGGCACCGCCAGGCTGTGCGCCCCGCCCCAGGACCAGCCGATCGCGAACAGGCGCAGCGCCTCGACGAAGGCATCGACCTGCGCGCGCGTATAGCGGTCGCGCAGCACGATCGAGAACAGCCCCGTGGCGCCGGTGAAATCGCGCCGCCACACCTCGTGGCCGGGGCAATCGGGCAGCGCCGGGTGCAGCACCCTGGCCACTTCCGGACGCTGGCACAGCCATTCGGCCACTTCGCGCGCGGCGCGGTCGTGCGCGGCCAGCCGCACTGGCATGCTCGGCAGCGAGCGCAGCACCAGATAGCAGTCGTCGGCGGACACGCCCCAGCCCATCAGCATGCGGGTGCGCCTGATACGGTCGTGGAGCTTGTCGTCGCAGGTCAGCACCGCGCCCATCAGCACGTCGCCGCCGCCCGACTGGTACTTGGTCAGGGCCTGCACCGAGATGTCGATGCCCTTGTCGAAGGGCCGGAAATAGACGCCCGCCGACCWGGTATTGTCGATGGCCGTGATCACGCCGCGCGCCCGCGCGGCAGCGACGATGGCCTGGGTGTCGGGAATTTCCATGGTCACCGAACCCGGCGACTCCATCCAGATCAGTTTCGTGTTCGGGCGGATCAGGCCCGCGATGCCGGCGCCGATCATCGGATCGTAGTAGCGCACCGACACGCCGTAATCGCGCGCCAGCCATTCGCCGTGCTCGCGGTTGGGGCCGTAGACGTTGTCGGGGACCAGCACGTCGTCGCCCGACTTGACCAGCGCGAAATACACCTGCGAGATGGCTGCCAGGCCAGACGGCAGCAGCAGCGTATGACGCGCGCCTTCGATCAGTGCGAGATGCTGGCAGAGTGCTTCGCTGGTCGGCGTGGCGTGCAGGCCGTAGCGCCAGTAGGTGGTGGCGCCGTCGCCGTGCGCGCGCAGTTCCGCCAGGTTGCGGAACACCACGGTGGAGCCGCGGTGCGTGGGCGGCGAGAACGAAGCAAAGCCGGGCGCGATATCCAGCTCCGGCTGGACGGCCACGGTTTGCAGGAAGGCGGAATGGGAGCCGGACGGCTCGGGCGGCTTGCGATCGGACACGATGGTTCCTTGTCTGGCAGTGACTCGATGAGCCTTCGAGCTTACCAGCATTCGGGCATGCGTTGGCCTGAAGCGCCTTGCCGGTCCCTTTGCTGTCCGCCCCTTGCCGTCCTGCCTTGGGCTTACCAGCCCGAGATCGACGATTTTGGCGGCGGCGGCGCGTAAGTGACGCCGCTGTTGGGCGTCATGTCGAACGGCGGGATCACCAGCGTGCCGAGCGGCCGGATCATGAAGGGCAGATTGATGGCCGGGTTGGCCGGATCGGTCCAGTTGCCGCGGACGACGCCAGCGCCGTCGATGGCGCCTTCCCAGTTGCCGGTGACGCGGGTGCCGTCGCTGGACTCTTCCATCAGGAAGGCCCCGTTCTCGTACTCGCCGGCGAGCAGGCGCACGCCGCCGCCGCGGCCCACGCTGTATTCRCCATGCACGCTGTCGCGCTCGTCGGACTTGGGCCCGAGCCGCAGGCGCACCGGCTGGTCGCCCAGCGTGCCTACGTAGACCGGCAGCGACGCGTATTCGGGACGCGGCGACAGGGGCCTGGGCGCGGCGCCCGTGGAGAGCTGCGTGCCCCGCCTGGTCTCGCCTTCGCGGATCGCCTGGTTGATGCCGAAGCCCTGGCTGGCGCCGTCGGCCGCGCCGGCGGTGCTGGTGGACAACTCGGTGCCGCCGGCGGCCAGCGCAGCGCCGCACAGCGCTGCCGTGGCCAGGCCGGCCGCGAGCAGCCGGGCCGGCGCCGGCAAGGACAGGAGATTCGCTAGGCGCCGCAAGTCAGCCTCAGATGCGCTCGAAGATGGCCGCGATGCCCTGGCCGCCGCCGATGCACATGGTCACCAGTGCATAGCGGCCCTGCACGCGCTGTAGCTCGTACAGTGCCTTGACGGTGATCAGGGCGCCGGTGGCGCCGATCGGGTGGCCAAGCGAGATGCCGGAGCCGTTCGGGTTGACCTTGGCCGGATCGAGGCCGAGCGCCTTGCTGACGGCGCAGGCCTGCGCGGCGAAGGCTTCATTGGCTTCGATAACGTCGAGGTCGGCCACGCTCAGGCCGGCACGCTCCAGCGCCTTCCTGGTGGCCGGCACCGGGCCGATACCCATGGTCTTCGGGTCGACACCGGCATGCGCATACGAAACCAGGCGCGCCAGCGGCTTGAGGCCACGTTTTTCGGCAACGCCGCGCTCCATCAGCACCACGGCCGCGGCGGCGTCGTTCAGGCCCGAGGCATTGCCCGCGGTCACCGTACCGTTTTCCTTGACGAAGACCGGCTTGAGCTTGGTCATGTCGTCGATGGTGGCGTCGTGGCGGACATGCTCGTCGGTGTCGAAGGTCACGTCGCCCTTGCGGGACTTCAGCGTGACCGGCAGGATCTGGTCCTTGAAATAGCCGGCGCGGATGGCCGCCGAAGCGCGGCGGTGCGATTCCAGCGCGGTCTCGTCCTGCTGGCTGCGGCCGATGTCGTATTCCTTGGCCACGTTCTCGGCGGTCACGCCCATGTGGATGCCGTGGAACGGGTCATGCAGCGCGCCCAGCATCATGTCGAGCAGCTTGGCGTCGCCCATGCGCGCGCCCCAGCGGGCCGACTGCGCCAGGTACGGCGCGCGGCTCATGCTCTCGGCGCCGCCGCCGATGGCCACGTCGGCATCGCCCAGCATGATGGTTTGCGCAGCGCTGACGATGGCCTGCAGGCCGGAGCCGCACAAGCGGTTGACGGTCAGCGCCGGCGCGTCGGTGCTGACGCCACCCTCCACTGCCGCCACCCGGCCCAGGTACATGTCCCGGGGCTCGGTCTGGATGACATTGCCGAACACCACATGGCCGACCTCGTCGCCGCCGACCTGCGCGCGGGACAGTGCCTCGCGCACGACCATGGCGCCCATCTGGGTCGGGGAAAAGTCCTTCAGGCTGCCGCCGAAGGTACCGATCGCGGTCCGCACGCCGCTCACCACCACCACTTCACGTGTCATCTTGTGTCTCCTGGGCTGATGTTGCAGCGCACAGTATAGCGGCGCGCCGGGGAAAGCGAACGATCGTACTTTTACCTATCCAGGCTTGGCCGCCGGAATCCGGTCAGACTTCGCCCCACAGGTCGTGACCGTCGGCGCCGGTGATCTTCACCTCGACGAACTCGCCGACCCTGTAGCGCCGCGCGGCGCCGGCGGGCGGGTCGATATAGACCAGGCCGTCGATTTCCGGCGCATCCGCGGCGGAGCGGCCGATACCGCCGTCCTGGTTGATCTCGTCCACCAGCACCCGCAGAGTCTGGCCCACCTTGCGCTGCAGGCGGCGCGCGGAGACCTCCTCGGCCACTTCCATGAAGCGGGCGCGCCGTTCCTCGCGCACTTCGTCGGGCAAGGCGCCCGGCAGGTCGTTGGCGGTGGCGCCATCCACCGGCGAGTAGGCAAAGCAGCCCACGCGGTCCAGCTCGGCCTCGGCGATGAAGTCGAGCAGCGTCTGGAACTCTTCTTCCGTCTCGCCGGGAAAACCGGCAATGAACGTGCTGCGGATGGTCAGCTCGGGACAGATCGCGCGCCAGGCGCGGATGCGGTCCATGGTCTTCTCGGCATTGGCCGGGCGCTTCATGCGCTTGAGCACGTCCGGGTGCGCATGCTGCAGCGGCACGTCCAGGTAAGGCAGCACATGGCCCTGCGACATCAGCGGGATGATCTCGTCCACGTGCGGGTACGGGTACACATAGTGCAGGCGCACCCAAGCGCCGTACTGGCTGGCCAGCTCGCCCAGCGCCGCCACCAGTTCGGTCATGCGGGTCTTGAGCGGACGGCCGTCCCAGAAGCCGGTGCGGTACTTCACGTCCACGCCGTAGGCGCTGGTGTCCTGCGARATCACCAGCAGTTCCTTCACGCCCGACTTGAACAGGTTTTCCGCCTCCAGCATGACTTCCGCCACCGGGCGCGAGACCAGGTCGCCGCGCATCGACGGGATGATGCAGAACGAGCAGCGGTGGTTGCAGCCTTCGGAGATCTTCAGGTAGGCGTAATGCTTGGGCGTGAGCTTGATGCCCGCGGGCGGCACCAGGTCGGTAAACGGATCGTGCGGCTTGGGCAGGTGCGTGTGCACCGCCTGCATCACTTCGCCCAGCGCGTGCGGGCCGGTCACGGCCAGCACCTTGGGGTGCACCGAGGTGATGATGTCCTCGCCCTTGGCGTTCTTCTTGGCGCCCAGGCAGCCGGTCACGATGACCTTGCCGTTCTCGCTCAGCGCCTCGCCGATCGCGTCCAGGCTTTCCTGCACCGCTTCGTCGATAAAGCCGCAGGTGTTGACCACCACCAGGTCGGCACCGTCGTAGGTGCCGCTGATGGCATAGCCTTCGGCGCGCAGCTGGGTGATGATCTGTTCGGAGTCGACCAGGGCCTTCGGGCAGCCGAGGCTGACGAATCCCACATTTGGAATACGGTCTTTGTTAGTCGTTGATTCTGCAGGGTTTTTCACGGTTACTTCCAAATGTGGGGCGTGCCGGGCGGGACATGGCCGCCGGGCGGTACGAAGCCAATCGCGCATTTTAACCGTTCGGCAACGTTTGCCGGCGACTGGCGCCGCACATCCGCGCCTGGCGTGCAGGTCCTTGAGGCTTAAGGTACCCGTTGCTCGCCGGCTGCCGGCTGCCGGAGCCGCGCGGCGCGTCAGCGCGGCGGCTCGGTGTGTTCCGCAGGTGTCACCGATCTCACGCCCGCGCGGATAACGCCGCCGGCGAGAGCGCCATGGCGCTCTCGATGACCTCGCGCACCTCGCGCGAATCCTGCATGCGCCGGATCGCGTCGTGCAGCTCGGCAGCCTGCGGCCAGGTCCGCTTCAGATAGCTGAGCCACAGCTTGACGCGCCCGTGCTCATGACAGGAGGCGATGCGGTCCTGCAGTTTCCTCAGATAGTCGGCGATATGGCGGAGCACGAGCGGCCATTCCTCGGCGCAGGCCGAGCGCTCCATCAGTCCGCGTATCCGCAGGGCCAGGAAAGGATCGGACACGGCGCCCCGGCCGATCATCACGTCGGCGCAGCCGCTCACGGCCCGGCAGCGCTCCCAGTCATCGACGGTCCAGACCTCGCCGTTGGCGATGACGGGCACGTCCACCGCGGCATCGATCCGCGCGATCCACTCCCAGTGGGCTGGCGGCCGGTAGCCGTGATCGCGGGTTCTGGCATGCACGACGATGGAGGCCGCGCCGCCTTCGGCCAGCGCGGTGGCGCAGTCGATGGCCAGCGAGGTATCAGACACGCCCAGCCGCATCTTTGCCGTCACGGCGATGCCGGCGGGCACCGCGGCGCGCACCGATGAAACGATACGGTTCAGCAGCCCCGGATCCGCCAGCAGCATGGCGCCGCCGCCGTGCCGGTTGACGAGCTTGGCGGGGCAGCCGAAGTTCAGGTCAAGACCATGCGGCGACAGCGTAGCGGCCTGGGCGGCATTGCGTGCCAGCCACTCGGGATCACTGCCGAGCAGCTGGATCACCATCGGCGTGCCGCCGGGTGTATGGCCGCCGTCGAGAACCTCGGGGGTATCCCGCTCGTAGACGCGATCGGGAAGCAAGGAGCCCGTCACCCGGACGAACTCAGACACGCAGCCGTCGTACCCGCCCGTGCCGGTCAGCACGTCGCGCAGCACGTAGTCCGCCAGCCCTTCCATGGGGGCAAGGAACAGCCGGCTCATGCGAAAGCCGCCGCCGCTGGGCAGCGCTTCTGCCGGCGCCCAGCCGGAAGACCGGAGAACGGGCAAGCGGCGCCTGGAACGGGCCTGGCCGCGGCGGCAAGCGCGTGGCGAATGTCTGGGAATTCGGGGGGCATTGCGATTCGGGCTTTGCAGRCGAGTCCGCAAAATGAATCGCCACATTTGTGATGGATGGCCGGCGCGGGATTCCGCGCGTCAGCCGAATAGGCGTGATTTTAACCGATTGCCCGTGGGGCCCCAGGCGACGGGCCATGGGGAGCGGCATCGAGTCGCCAGCCAGGCGGCGAAAGCGATCAGGAGTCGACGCCATAACACGACGCCACCACACGGCGCGGCACTGGCCGTATCCACCGTGCGGGCACGCCGCGCCCCCGCGAACGGGAGCGGGCGAAAGGGGGCGAAAGGGGGCGAAAGGGGGCAGGCAGGAAGCCGGTGAACGCCCGCCCTACTTCTTGTCGGGCTGGTTGAACGGGAACGTGCCGAACATGTTCTTGGCCTGGCTCTGCATCTGTTCCTGCATCTGCACGAACAGGTTCTTGCTCTGCTCGATGTAGTTGCTCATCATCCCCTGCATCATCGGGCCCTGCATGTTCATGAACTGGGACCACATGTCCGGGCTGAACGGCTCGCCCGAGTACAGGCCCTTGGAGTTCTCGGCCAGCTTGCTCTGGATGTCGATGAAGGCCTGGATATTCTTTTCCAGGTAGGTGCCCATCATGCCCTGCATCGCATGGCCGTAGTAGCGGATGATCTGCGAGAGCATCGAGCTGGAGAACATCGGTACCCCGCCGGTCTCTTCTTCCAGGATGATCTGCAGCAGGATGCTGCGCGTGAGTTCGTCGCCCGACTTGGCGTCGATCACCTTGAAATCCTCGGTGTCCATCACGAGCTGCTTGACGTCGGCCAGCGTGATGTAGGTACTGGTTTGCGTATCGTAGAGCCGGCGATTTGGATACTTCTTGATCAGTCGCTCTGCGCCTTTCTTGGTGGTAGCCATCGGTGCTCTATCCTTTATCGTCGCTGTTGCATGCTGCTGCACCGCATGCTGTGCGGTGCGCAATGGGAACCGGCAGCGGGGGATGCAACGTGTTTGACCTGCAACGCATGATCTATTTTGGTGCGGGCAAGCCGCTGCCCTGATTCTATGCCCAACAAGGCACTATTGAAAGCCGGAGCCTTTAAGGAAAACCCGCACGGGGCAACGGATTGCGGGAAGTCAGACGGCAAAGACCGCCGTTTGCAGCGCAGCGTTGATGCAGTGCGGGCGGTGCGATGCAATATCCGCGACCGGAGGGCATCCGGCCGCCCCGCCCTGTGCCGGTCGCGTTACGCCAACCGGCCTTCGCCCCAAAAGAAAGAGCCCTCCTGAGAGGGCCCTGCAGAGCAAGAAAGGCCACCCCGCACAAAGAGGTGGCCTGCCGGACTCAACCCATGTGCAGACCGCCGTTCAGCGAGAAGTCCGCACCGGTCGCGAAGCCCGACTCGTCCGAGGACAGCCATGCGCAGATCGACGCGATCTCCTCCGGGCCGCCGAGGCGCTTGACGGGAATCGTGCCGACGATCTTGTCCAGCACATCCTGGCGGATCGACTTGACCATGTCGGTGGCGATATAGCCCGGCGACACCGTGTTCACGGTCACGCCCTTGGTCGCCACTTCCTGTGCCAGCGCCATGGTGAAGCCATGCAGGCCAGCCTTGGCGGTGGAATAGTTGGTCTGGCCGAACTGGCCCTTCTGCCCGTTGACCGACGAGATATTGACGATGCGGCCGAAACCGCGGTCGGCCATGCCGTCGATGACCTGCTTGGTCACGTTGAAYAGCGAGGTCAGGTTGGTGTCGATCACCGCAYCCCAGTCGGCGCGCGTCATCTTGCGGAATACCACGTCGCGGGTGATGCCGGCGTTRTTGATCAGGATATCGACTTCGCCCACTTCGGACTTGACCTTGTCGAACGCGGACTTGGTCGAATCCCAGTCGGCAACATTGCCTTCGGACGCAACGAAATCGAAGCCCAGAGCCTTCTGCTGCTCGAGCCACTTCTCGCGGCGCGGCGAGTTCGGGCCGCAACCGGCCACCACCTTGAAGCCTTCCTTGGCCAGGCGTTGGCAGATGGCGGTTCCGATGCCGCCCATGCCACCCGTTACRTATGCAATGCGCTGAGTCATATCYACTCCTTGATGGCTAATTGTTATTTAAGCTGGCGGCGGGAAAAGCCTTCGCGCCGCCGGCACACCCCTCTGATAGGCCAGTCCGCCACGTATCGCGGGCCGGCCGTCCGCTTCCTTACTTGCGCTCCACCGCGAGCGCCACGCCCATGCCACCGCCGATGCACAGCGAGGCCAGGCCCTTCTTGGCGTCGCGGCGCTTCATCTCGTGCAGCAGCGTGACCAGCACGCGGCAGCCCGACGCACCGATCGGGTGGCCGATGGCGATGGCGCCGCCATTGACGTTCACCTTGGAGGTATCCCAGCCCATCTGCTTGTGCACGGCCAGGGCCTGCGCGGCGAAGGCTTCGTTGATCTCCATCAGGTCCAGTTCTTCCACGCTCCAGCCGGCGCGCGACAGGCAGCGCTTGGATGCCGGAACCGGACCCATGCCCATCACCTTCGGATCGACGCCGGCGGTGCCGTAGGCGCGGATGGTCGCCAGCGGAGTCAGGCCGAGTTCCTTGGCCTTGGCCGCGGACATCACCACCACGGCGGCGGCGCCGTCGTTCAGGCCCGAGGCATTGGCCGCGGTGACCGAGCCGGCCTTGTCGAATGCCGGCTTGAGGCCGGACAGGCCGTCCAGCGTGACACCATGACGCACGAACTCGTCGGTGGCGAACTGCACCGGATCGCCCTTGCGCTGCGGAATCGGCACCGGGACGATTTCCTCGTCGAAGCGGCCGGCCTTCTGGGCGGCTTCGGCCTTGTTCTGCGAAGCGACCGCGAACTCGTCCTGCGCCTCGCGCGTGATGCCGTATTCCTTGGCCACGTTCTCGGCGGTGACGCCCATGTGGTACTGGTTGTAGACATCCCACAGACCGTCGACGATCATGGTGTCGACCAGCTTGGCATCGCCCATGCGGAAGCCGTCGCGCGAGCCCGGCAGCACGTGCGGCGCGGCGCTCATGTTTTCCTGGCCGCCCGCCACCACGATCTCGGCATCGCCGGCGGCGATGGCGTTGGCGGCCAGCATCACGGCCTTCAGGCCGGAGCCGCACACCTTGTTGATCGTCATGGCCGGCACCATCACCGGCAGGCCTGCCTTGATCGCGGCCTGGCGCGCCGGGTTCTGGCCGGAGCCGGCGGTCAGCACCTGGCCCATGATCACTTCGCTGACCTGCTCGGGCTTGACGCCAGCGCGCTCGAGTGCAGCCTTGATGACGATGGCGCCCAGCTCCGGCGCGGGGATCTTGGCGAGCGAGCCGCCGAACTTGCCAACCGCGGTACGGGCAGCGGATACGATGACAATGTCAGTCATTGGGAGGTCCTCTCGAGGTAAATGCGTGAAATGAGTGAATCAGACCGGCGCCGCACGGCGCCGGCCCGGACGAATCTCATGCCTTGGCCTTGACGTAGCGGCCGGGCGCGGGCTCGATGGCGCGATAGTCCTTGTTGCCGTAGTCGGCAGGGGCGGCCTTGCGCGCGCCGGCATGCTTGGCCAGCCAGGACGCCCAGTCCGGCCACCAGCTGCCGGCATGCTCGGTGGCATCGGCCAGCCATTCCTGCGCCGAGGCAGCGACCTTGTCATTGGTCCAGTGGCTGCGCTTCTTCTTGGCCGGCGGATTGATGACGCCCGCGATATGGCCGGACGCGCCCAGCACGAAGCGCACCTTGTTCTCCAGCAGCCCGGTCGAGGCATAGGCCGACGTCCACGGCACGATGTGGTCCTCGCGCGAACCGTAGACATAGGTGGGCACGTCGATGCTGCCCAGGTCCACCGGCGCGTTGCACACGGTCAGCTTGCCCGGCACCTTCAGTTCGTTCTGCAGGTAGGTGTGGCGCAGGTACCAGCAGTAC
>NZ_JBFTND010000138.1:0-19035 GCF_056397305.1 Cupriavidus sp. 05N40 | reverse complement strand
GAACCACAGGCCCCACCACGAAACCTCCAGCCTCAGTAACACTGTTCGGCTCTGCCCCTGCCGGCCAGGCAGTCCGCTTTCTTTGCCTACTTTCTTTTCGGAAAAAAGAAAGTAGGTCGCTCCGGGGGAGCGAAAGCCTTTGACTTTGAAGTTGACTTTGACTTCGAAACACAAGCACCAACCGCAAGACACCAGCACACCAAGCCAACGCAGTTGAAGCGCAGGAGCCAACCCGCAAGCCACAAGCCACAAGCCCCTCCACCAAGAGCCTATACCACCGAGACTAACCCCTTGATTCTGTGGAAAAACACCAAATCAAGACCAAAACCCATCACCCTGCCCCCAAACCCCCATTCCCCATCCCGTCTAAAATACAGCCCTCCCCCCACCAACCAGAATTCCAAAATGCGTCTCCTCCACACCATGCTCCGCGTCGGCGACCTCCAGCGCTCGATCGACTTCTATACCCGCATCTTCGGCATGCAACTGCTGCGCCAGAGCGACAACCCGGAATACAAGTACCGCCTGGCCTTCGTCGGCTACGGTCCCGAATCCGAGACGGCCGTGCTGGAACTGACCTACAACTATGGTGTCGAGCAGTACGAGATGGGCACGGCCTACGGGCATATCGCGCTGGAAACCGATGACGCGGCGGCCGCCTGCGAGCGCATCCGCGCTGCCGGCGGCAATGTCGTGCGCGAGGCGGGTCCGGTCAAGGGCGGCACCACGGTGATCGCCTTCGTGGAAGACCCGGACGGCTACAAGATCGAACTGATCGAGCGCCACTCCACGCGCGACTCGGCACGCCCCTGAGTGGGCGCGTCCGTGCTGAACCGCCGCCCGCTGGACGGCACTGCCGTCAGCCTGATGGTGCTGCTATGCCTGGCCTGGGGACTGCAGCAGGTGGTGATCAAGGCGAYCGCGCCGCTGATGGGGGCGGTGCTGCAGGCGGGCGTGCGTTCGGCGGTGGCTGCGTTGCTGGTGTTCGGCTTCGCGGCCTGGCGCCGCATTCCGCTGTGGAGCCGGGACGGCACGCTGGGCGCAGGGCTCCTGGCGGGCCTGCTGTTCGGCGCCGAATTCTTCTGCATCTTCGTCGGGCTCGGCCACACCACGGCTTCGCGCATGGCGGTGTTCCTCTACACGGCGCCCATCTTCACGGCACTCGGCCTRCATGTGACGGTGGCCGGCGAGCGGCTGCGCCGCGGGCAATGGCTGGGCGTCGGACTGGCCTTCTGCGGCATGGCGCTGGCCTTCGCCGACGGCATCGCCGCGCCGGCCGCGCATGGCGGCAGCACCTTGCTGGGCGATGCGCTCGGTATCGTGGCGGGTTTCCTGTGGGCGGCCACCACCGTGGTGGTCCGCGCCAGCAAGCTGGCTTCGGCGGCGCCGAGCAAGACCTTGCTCTACCAGCTGGCGGTGTCGGCGGTGATGCTGCTGGCGATGGCGATGGCCGCGGGCCAGCACCTGCAGGCGCGCGTGGATGGCATGGTGATCGCCAGCCTGTTCTATCAGTCGGTGCTGATCGCCTTCGCCAGCTACCTGACGTGGTTCTGGCTGCTGCGCCAGTACCTGGCGTCGCGCCTGTCGGTGTTTTCCTTCCTGACGCCGCTGTTCGGCGTCGCCTTCGGCGTGGTGCTGATGCACGACGCCGTCGGCATGCGCTTTGCGGTGGCGGCAGTGCTGGTGCTGGCCGGGATCGTGCTGGTCAACCGGCGCGCCTGAACGGCGCGCCGCGTTGCGGCTTCAGAAGCGGAACATCCCCAGCGCGTCGCGCACTTCATCCAGCGTGCGCTGGGTGATGCCGCGCGCCTGGTCCGTACCGTGGCGCAGGATCTCGAACACATGCTGCGGGTCCTTGGCCAGCGCTTCGCGGCGCTCGCGGATCGGCGCCAGCAGCGCCTGCAGCACGCCTTCGAGCCGGCGCTTGAGCACCATGTCGCCCAGCCCGCCGCGGCAATAGTGTTCCTTCAGTTCCGCCACCTCGTCGACCGCCTCGTCGAACGCATCCAGGTAGGTGAACACCACATTGCCCTCCACCTGGCCCGGATCGGACACCTTGAGATGATTGGGGTCGGTGTACATGCGCATGACCGCTTCCTTGATCTGCTCGGGCGTGGCCGCGAGCGGGATCGCATTGCCTTGCGACTTGCTCATCTTGGCCTTGCCGTCGACACCCGGCAGGCGGCCGAAGCGCGGGATCAGCGCCGCTGCCTCGGGCAGCAGCTCGCGCCCGACCTGATGGTTGATGCGGCGCGCGATCTCGTTGGTCTGCTCGATCAGGGGCGCCTGGTCCTCGCCCACCGGCACCACCTCGGCCTTGAAGCCGGTGATGTCGGCGGCCYGCGCCGCCGGATAGCACAGGAAGCCAGCCGGGATGTCGCGCCCGAAGCCGCGCGCCTGGATCTCTTCCTTGATGGTCGGGTTGCGCTCGAGCCGGGCCACCGTGACGAAGTTGAGGTACATCAGCGTCAGTTCGGCCAGCGCGGGCAGGTGCGACTGCACCGTGATGGTGGTCTTGGCCGGGTCGATGCCGACCGCCAGGTAGTCCAGCGCCACCTCCAGCACATTGCGCCGCACCTTGTCGGGATCGTGCGCGTTGTCGGTCATGGCCTGGGTGTCGGCCAGCAGCAGGTATTGCTGGTGGGAATCCTGCAGCGCCACGCGGCTCTTGAGCGAGCCGACATAGTGGCCCAGGTGAAGCTGGCCGGTGGGACGGTCGCCGGTGAGGATGACCTTGCGCCTGGGCGCCTGCGTTTCGCTAGTCATGGCATTTCCTTGGAGAGGTGTCGCCGCGCAGCGGTCCGGCGGGAATATGCGCCTGCCGGCCGGGCTGCGGCGGCTGGAGTCGGAATCGGTGGATGACGACGCGCCGCTCGCTTCAGCGGCGGCGCCAACGATGGATCGGGGTCAGGACGGCGCGCATCGTGCTGGCGGTCTCAGGCGGGCGGCATTTCGAGCTGGCGCGCCAGCCCGACATATTCGGCCACGGGCACCTCTTCGGCGCGGCGCCCGAGATCGAAGCCCAGCGCGTCGAAATCGACCTGGTCGCGCAGCATCGACAACGTATTGCGCAAGACCTTGCGCCGCTGCGAAAACGCCGCGGCGACCACGTCGCCAAGCACGGTCAGGTTGCAGGCCGGATAGGGCGAGCGCAACTGGCCATCGGCCTGGCGCGGCCAGGGAATCATGCGCACCACGGCGGAATCGACCTTGGGCGGCGGATTGAACGAGGCCGGCGGCACATCCAGCACATGTTCCATGTGATAGCGGACCTGCAGCATGATCGAGAGCCGGCCGAAAGCCTTGCTGCCGGGCTCGGCCACCATGCGCTCCACCACCTCCTTTTGCAGCATGAAATGCTGGTCGCGCACCTGGTCGGCAAAGGTGGCGAGGTGGAACAGCAACGGGCTGGAGATGTTGTACGGCAGGTTGCCGACGATGCGCAGGGGCTTGCCGGCCTCGTGCAGCTTGCCGAAATCGAAGGCCAGCGCGTCGCCGGCATGGATCGCCAGACGCTCGCCGTAGCGGCGGCGCAGCCGCTCTACCAGGTCGCGGTCGAGCTCGACCACCTGCATCTGCGGCAGGCGCTCGAGCAGCGGCTGGGTCAGTGCGCCCAGGCCCGGCCCGATCTCGACCAGGATGTCGCCGGGTTGCGGGTCGATGGCGCTGACGATGCCATGGATGATGCCGTCATCGACCAGGAAGTTCTGCCCGAATCGTTTGCGGGCCACATGGCCCTGGTGTACGTTGGAACGCATAGGTCTCTCGTCGGGCGTCAGCGGGTTGCCGCCGCCGGCACGGCGCGGGGGCGGCCGCCGGCGTGGCCGGCCATGGCAACGGCATTGCGGATCGCCTCGATCATGCTGCCGTGTTCGGCGCGGCCGCTCCCGGCCAGGTCCAGCGCCGTGCCGTGATCGACCGACGTGCGGATGAAAGGCAGGCCCAGCGTGATATTGACGCCGTGCCCGAAGGTGCCGTATTTGAGCGGCGCCAGGCCCTGGTCGTGGTACATCGCCAGCACGCAGTCGGCCGCGTCGAGATGGCGGGGCTGGAACAGCGTATCGGCGGGATAGGGGCCGCGCGCATCGATGCCGGCATCGGCAGCCTCGGCCAGCGCGGGGATGATCACGTCGATCTCCTCGTGGCCCATATGGCCGCTTTCGCCGGCATGCGGGTTGAGTCCGGTCACCAGGATGCGCGGGCGGTCGATGCCGAAGCGGCTACGCAAGTCGGCATCGATGATGGTGAGCGTCTCCACCAGCATCGGTACGTCCAGCGCGTCCGGCACGGCGCGCAGCGGCAGGTGCGTGGTGGCCAGCGCGACACGCAGGATGGCGTTGGCGTGGGCCGGCTGCGGGCCGGCCAGCATCATGACCACGCGCGCCACGCCGGCGCGCTCGGCCAGRTATTCGGTGTGGCCGGTGAAGGGCACGCCGGCATCGTTGATGGTGCTTTTCTGCACCGGCGCCGTGACCATGCCGGCATAGCGCGCGACGCCGTCCGCGCCGGGCGTGCAGCCGTCGATGGCATGGTCGAGCAAGGCCAGCACATAAGCGCCGTTACGCGCATCGAGCCGGCCTGCGTCGCACGGCACCGCCAGGGCGATGTCCTCGCACACCACGCTGCCGTCGGCCAGGCGATGCGCCCAGGCATGGCCCACGCCGAGCGCGGCCGCGCGCGCGGCCAGCAGGCGCGCGTCGCCGATCACATGGAAGCGCACCTGAGGATGCTGGCCGGCCAGCTGCAGCAAGGCGCCRACAGTGATGTCGGGACCAATGCCGGCAGGTTCCCCGGTGGTGATGGCTAGCGCGAGCGGCTTGGACATGACGCGGGTGCGGTCCGTCAATTCTCGGAGCGCTGGCGGTTGACGCGGTATTCCACGTAAGCCGCCTGGCGCAGCTGGCGCTGCCAGTCTTCATAGGCCGCGCGGATCTTCTGCTCGCGTACTTCGGCACGGGCGAAATCTCGCTGCTTCTCCGGAGACATTTCGGTCTCGCGGCGGTTGATGACCTGGATCAGGTGCACGCCGAACTGGCTGACCACCGGCTCCGAGACCTCGCCCGGACGCAGCCGGCCCATGGCCTGCTCGAATTCGGGCACCAGCTCGCCGGGCGACACCCAGCCGAGGTCGCCGCCGTTCTGGGCGGAGCCGTCCTGGGAGAAGCGGCGCGCGGCATCGGCAAAGTCGCCGCCATGCGTGATGCGGTCGCGCAAGGTGCTCATCTGGCGGCGCGCCTCGGCCTCAGGCATGTTCGGGCCGGTGCGGATCAGGATATGGCGCACCTGGGTCTGGGTGATGTGTTCGCCAGCCGCCGGGCTCGGCGATGCCGGCGGCGCGGTGCGCTTGGCCACCAGCTTGAGCACGTGGAAGCCGTTGGCGCTCTCGATCACCTGGGGCGCCACCGCGCCGGTCTGCATGTCGAGCACGGCATTGGCGAACAACGCCGGCAGCCGGCCGATCTCGCGGAAGCCCAGCGAGCCGCCCTGGGCGGCTTCGGGCGCGTCGGAGGACTGCGCCAGCTTGGCGAAATCCGCACCGCCCTGGGCCTGCTTGAGCAGGTCCTCGGCCTTGGCGCGCAGCGCGGCCTTCTGGGCATCGGAGGCATCTCCCGGCACGCGCACCAGGATCTGGGCAACGTTGTATTCGGTGGGACCGCTGGCGGCACTACCCTGGCCACCGCGCGCGGCAAGATAGTTGTCGATCTCGCCATCGTAGACCTGGATCTTGGAGTCCACTTCGCGCTCGCGCAGGCGGATCACCTGCACCTGCTTGCGCAGCTCGTCGCGGTACTTGGTCCAGGTCATGCCGCTGCGCTCGACCTGCGAACGCAGCTCGGTCACGTTCATGCGGTTCTGCTGCGCCACGGACTCGACCGCGCGGTCGACTTCCTGGTCGGTCACCTTGATGCCGGCTTCCTGCGCGGCCTGCGTCTGCACGCGCTCCATCACCAGCCGTTCCAGCACTTCGCCGAGCAGGTCGGCGCGCGCCGGCACCGGACGGTTGGCGGCGCGCAGCTGTCCTTCGATCTCGTCGGCGCGGTCCAGCAGTTCGCGCCGGGTGATCACGCTGCTGTTGACGATCGCCACCACCTCGTCCACCAGTTGCGAGCGCTTGGCGCTCGCGCCGGGCTGCGTCACGCCCAGGCGCGGCTGGCTCGGCGAGGGGCTGCTGTCGCCCGCCTGGGGCACGAAGATGCCGGTCGCGCGCTGCGTCGACGGCGCCTTGAGCTGGGCAGTCGCAGGCAGTGCGAAAGCGGCCAGCAGCGCGGCCAGCAGCAGGCTATTCCAGCCGGTCAGGCTGGACGGCAGGTTGGAGATCGCGTTGCTATCTTGACGTTTCATCATGGTCCGTCATTCGTAATGGTCGAGCTGGGATGGAATTACCGGGTTGGCGGTGACGGGCTCATAACCCGGCACGTTCAGCCGCAGCACATCCAGCGGATTGGAGCCGATCTTGGACAGTCCGCGGAACTCCACCTGGAAGAAGATGCGTCCGGTGTAGCCTTCCGTGGTATTGCGGAAACGCTGGTAGACGAGACGTCCCACCCAGCAGTCCGCTGCATATTCGAAACCGGCCAGGGCATCGACGAGCTGGCTCGCGTTCAGGTCGAACGCGACCCGGCCGATGCCGTAGGTGCGCTGGGTCAGCGGCCACTGGCTCGAGATCTCGAACTGGTCGATGGYGGTATTGTCCGTCACCGAGGTCGGGCGCCGGTAGCGGTAGCCGACGTTAAGCGTCTTGCGCGGCTCAGGCCGCCACGCGAAGGCGAGATTCGAATAGATCACGCGATCGCTGTCCGGGTTGTATTGCACCCCGGCATCGAGATAGTAGCCGCGGAACAGCTGGATCGTGGTGGCCGCCAGCAGGTCGGAGTAGCCGGCCTTGCCGATCGGGTCCGTGCCGTTGATCTGCACGCGCTGGCCGGTCAGGTCGAAGCGCTGCGCGATGGTGCCGCGGAAGCGCTCGACTCCGCTGCCCGCCTCGATCAGGCGCGTGGTCACGCCCGCCGTGATCTTGTTGTTGTCGGCGATGCGGTCATAACCGGTGAACGGGTTCTCGCTGAAGATCTGCCCGTAGCCGAAGTCCGACTGCACCGTATCGAACAGCGGGAACTGGCTCTGGTCGCGGAACGGCGTATAGACGTAGAACAGGCGCGGCTCCAGCGTCTGCACATAGTTCACGCCGAACAGCCGGCTGACGGTCGGCGCGTCGCGCTCGAAGGTCATGCCGGAGTCCAGGCTGACGGTCGGCAGCGACCGGCTCAGGTTGGTGGGCGATCCCGCGGCTACCGTACCCGGCTCCATCTGGTACTGGGTCACGTTGAACGACACCTTGGGCGTGACGAACCAGCCAGGGCGAACGATCGGATAGCTGATGGACGGCTGGATGAAGAAGCGGTCGCCCTGCGGTTGCTGCGTGCCGTCCGTGGTCAGCGGAATACGGAAGCGGGAAAAATCGGACTCCACCTGCACGTCGAAGCCGCCCAGATCGTATCGCGTGTAGCGACCGTTGATCTGCGGGACACGCTCGTACGATGGCTGGCTTGGCGCGAGCGTCTGGAATTTCTGCACCCGCGCGAGCAGCGAGAAGTCTTGCCAGCTGTAGGTGACGCCACCTTCCTGCACATACTGGCGTTGCGTCGCCTGCGTCACCGAGCGGGTAAGGTCGTCGGGATACTGGTCGTCCGATACCTTGTTGACGTTGACGTACGCGGTCAGCCCCTTGGCGATCGCCTGCGTGTGCTGGATCGAGTATGCCCAGCGGTTGGTCTTCGTCTTCTGGTCGTCCGGCAGGATTTCGGCGCGGATGCGCCCGGCATAGCCGTCGCCGACATAGCGGTAGTCGCCACCGAGCTGGAAGCCGCGCGAGCTGAGATAGCGCGGAAAGACAGTCAGGTCGCGGTTGGGCGCAATGTTGAAGTAGTACGGAGCCGTGAGGTCCATACCCGAGCGCGAGCTGTAGCCAAACAGCGGCGGCAGCAGCCCGCTGCGGCGCTCGCTGTTGAGCGGGAAGCTGAACACCGGCGCCGCCGCGATCGGCACGTTGAAGAAACGCAGCACGCTGCCGTAGGCGGTGCCCACCTGGCGATCGCTGTCGATATCGAGCTCGCGCGCGCTGAAATACCAGTCAGCATTGTCTGGCGAGCAGGTGGTATAGGTCGCGCGCTTGATCGTGGTGACGTTCTTGTCGATGAAGTCCATGCGCTCGGCCTTGCCCGAGCCGCCGGTCTGCTGGAAATAGTAGTCCGGCGACAGCATGTAGCCTTCGTTGGCCTCGACCCTGAGCCGGGCCTCCGGCCCCACCGCCAGCGAGCCGTCGCGCGCCACGCGCGCATTGCCGTGGACGAAGGCCTCGTCGCTGTCCTGGTCGTAGGTGAGCTTGTCGCCCTTGACCACGCCGCCGCCGCGCCGCAGCTCGGCATTGCCYTCGAGCTCCACGCCACGCTCGTTATAGCCGTTCATGCGGTCGCCCGAGACAAAGGTGGGCGGGTTCGCGTCGGGCGCCGACGGCTGGGCCTTGGTACCGCCCGGCTCGGCCAGGCGCGGGACCAGCTCGCCCGACACCGGCGGCGCCTCGGGCACCCGTTCGACGGCGGGTTCGGCCACCGGCAGGTCCGGAATGGCGGAACTCACCGTCTGCGCCTGCGCGCACACCGACCAGCCGGCCATGGCCAGCACGAGCGGGCGCAGTGCGCTGCCGGGCCGTCGCGCCGAGGTCTTGCTTGCCTTCTGAATCGGTGATCGTCGTTGTTCGGTCATGCGAGCGGGTCATGGGTCAGAGCGGCGGCGGCGGCCCAGTGGCCGCCAGCCGCCGCCGGAGCAAGCTTGCGGGCCAGTGGAAGCCCGCCCGGGGCCGCCCCGGGGCCCGGTGCTGGTCGGGTATTATACGGGGCATCCTATTCTCCCTTTCCGGCATGGCAGCTCTTCCTCTCGACCCGCGTCTCGACCAGCTCAAAGTCTGGGTATCCGGACTCGGTCCGGCCTGGTCCGTCGACCCCGCCTCCTGCGCTCCGGCTTCGGCCGATGCGAGCTTCCGCCGCTACTTCCGCGCCAGCACCGGCAACCCGGCATATCCGAGCGTCATCGTGATGGATGCGCCGCCCGCGCAGGAAGACTGCCGTCCGTTCATCCATGTCGCGTCACTGTTCGGCGAGGCCGGCGTGACCGTGCCCAAGGTGCTGGCGCAGGACCTCGGACAAGGCTTCCTGCTGCTGAGCGATCTTGGCAACACCACCTATCTGTCGCGGCTCGACCCGGCCAGCGCGCGCCATCTCTATGGCGACGCGGCCGCCGCGCTGATCCGCATCCAGGCGGCCACCCGCCCCGGCACCCTGCCCGCCTACGACCGTGCGCTGCTGCAACGCGAGCTCGACCTGTTCCCGCAGTGGTACATAGCCAGGCACCTCGGCGTCACGCTGACCGGCGCCCAACAGGAAGACCTGGCCGAAGTGATGCAGGCGCTGATGGCCAACAACCTGTCGCAGCCGCAGGTCTATGTCCACCGCGACTACCACTCGCGCAACCTGATGGTCCTCGATGGCGAGGCCAATCCAGGCATCCTGGATTTCCAGGACGCGGTGATCGGCCCCATCACCTACGACGCGGTCTCGCTGTGGCGCGATGCCTATATCGAATGGGAAGAGCAAGAGCAGCTCGACTGGGTGATCCGGTACTGGGAGCGCGCGCGCAAGGCCGGCTTGCCGGTGGCCGCCGATTTTGGCGACTTCTACCGCGACTTCGAGTGGATGGGCCTGCAGCGACACCTCAAGGTACTCGGCATCTTCGCCCGGCTTTATCACCGGGATGGCAAGGACGGCTACCTCGCCAACCTGCCGCTGGTGCTGAAATACGCCCGCCAGGTAGCCGGCCGCTATAGCGAGCTGCGCAAGCTGGTGCGCCTGTTCGACGCCCTCGACGGCGCCGAGCGCCCGGTCGGCTTCACCTTCTGATGGCCACGACGCAAGGCACGCCACCCGCCGTCACCCGCCGCGGCGAGTGGTGGGCCGGCGTGCGCGCGCTTGCGCCCATGCTGCTCGGCGTGGTGCCGTTCGGCCTGATCTACGGCGTGCTGGCGGTGAACGCCGGCATGCCCGCCTGGCTGGCCTGCGCCATGAGCGCGGTCGTGTTCGGCGGCGCTTCGCAGATGATCCTCACCCAACTGTGGGCGGCCGGCACGCCGGCCGTGCTGGTCGCGGTCACGGTGGCCATGGTCAACCTGCGCCATGCGCTCTACTCGGCCACCATTGCCCCGGCGCTGGCCCACCTGCCGCGCCGCTGGAAGGCGCTGATCGCCTACCTGCTGACCGACGAAGCCTTTGCCGCCATGACCCGCCGCCTGGCCGACGACGGCGAGCACCGGCGCTACCGCCACTGGTTCTTCTTCGGCGCGGGCTTCGCGCTGTGGGCCAGCTGGCAGGTCTCGACGCTGGCCGGCGTGCTGGTGGGCGCCCAGGTGCCGCGCGACTGGCCGCTCGATTTCTTCCTGCCGCTCACCTTCATCGCCATCATCGTGCCGGGCATCAAGCACCGCTCGCATGCCGCGGCGGCACTGGTGGCGAGCGCGCTGGCAGTGGCCTGCTTCGGCATGCCGCACAAGCTCGGGCTGATGGTGGCGGCGCTGGGCGGCATTGCCGCGGGCATGCTGCTGCGCGGCGGCAGCCACGGCGAGCGCAAGGGCGGCGCCACGGAGCCCGCCGCATGAGCCAGATGTCCCTGCTGCTGGTGTTCCTCGGCGCCGGCCTCGCCACCTTCCTGATCCGCCTGTCCTTCATCGCCGTGGAAGGACGCGTGCGGCTGCCGCCGTGGTTCCGCACCGCGCTGCAGTTCGTGCCGGCGGCCATGCTGTCGGCGCTGATCGCGCCCGACCTGCTGATGCGCGACGGGCAGCTCGCCCTCGGCCTGGACAATGCGCGCCTGCTTGCCGGGCTGGTAGCCATCGTGATCGCCGCCCGCACGCGCAGCATCGGCTGGACCATCGCGGGCGGCATGGCCACCCTGATCGGGCTCACCTACTGGCTGAACCACCTCCCGAAATGAACGCACGAGAGACCCCACGAGAGCCTGCCTTGAAGGCCATGATCTTTGCCGCAGGGCGCGRCGACCGCATGCGCCCCCTCACCGACAGCTGCCCCAAGCCGCTGCTGCCGGTGGGTGGCAAGCCGCTGATCGTCTGGCAGGTCGAAGCGCTGGCGCGCGCCGGCTTCGCGGACATCGTCATCAACCACGCCTGGCTCGGGCAGCAGATCGAAGACGCGCTCGGCGACGGCAGCCGCTTCGGCGTGCGCCTGGCCTACTCGGCCGAGGGCAGCGCGCTGGAGACCGCCGGCGGAATCGCCCAGGCGCTGCCGCTGCTGAGCATGGCGCCGGCACGCGGCGACATCTTCCTGGCGGTGTCAGGCGACATCTGCACCGACTACGACTACCGCGCCCTGCTGCCGCGCGCGCGCGCCATGGCCGGCGCGCCCCGCCCGCGCATGCACCTGGTGATGGTGCCCAACCCGCCGTTCCACCCGGGCGGCGACTTCGCCCTCGGCGCCGACGGCCTGCTGCTGCCCGCCGGCACGGCCGGTGCGCCGGACCTGACCTTCGGCAATATCGGCCTTTACGACACGCGGCTGTTCACCGCCATCGAACCCGGCCAGAAGGTCGCCATGACGCCCTACTACCGCGCCGCGGTGGCCGCGGGCCTGGCCAGCGGCGAACGCTTCGACGGCGCCTGGGAAAACGTCGGTACGCCGGCCCAGCTCGCCACCCTGGACACTGCCCTGCGCGCCAGGCCGGGCGCCGTCCCCGCGGCAATGCGCTGACCCGCCCCAATGGCGGCGGCGTAGAATCGAACCTGTTTCCCAATCCACGTGGCCACATACATGACCGCTCCCGATTCCGCCCTTCTTTCCGCCTGTCGTGACCGCCGCGCCCGCGTGCTGCAGCAGTTGCGCGCCGCCGGCGGCGGCGTGGCGATCCTGCCCACCGCGCCGGAAGCCATGCGCAACCGCGACAGCGACTACCCTTATCGCCACGACAGCTACTTCTACTACCTGACCGGCTTCACCGAGCCGGAGGCCGTGCTGGTGCTGGTGGCGCCGGCCTCCGGCCCCGACCGCAGCGTCCTGTTCTGCCGCCCCAAGCACGAGGAACGCGAGATCTGGGACGGCTTCCGCTACGGCCCGCAAGGCGCGCAGGCCGCCTTCGGTTTCGACGAGGCGCACTCGGTCGAGGAGATCGACGCGCTGCTGCCGCCGCTGTTGGCCAACCATGCCGTGCTGGCCTACCCGCTGGCCGCCGCGACCCGCACCGACATGCAGGTGCGCCGCTGGCTCGACAGCGTGCGCATGCAGGGTCGCGCCGGCGTGACCGCGCCGGCCACGGCACTGGACATCCGCGCCATCCTCGACGAGATGCGCCTGTTCAAGGATGCCGGCGAGATTGCCGTGATGCGCCGCGCGGGCGAGATCTCGGCACAGGCCCACGTGCGCGCCATGCGCGCGTCGCGCCAGGGCCTGCGCGAGTACCACCTCGAGGCCGAACTGCTCTATGAATTCCGCCGCCACGGCGCGCAGAGCGTAGCCTACAACTCGATCGTCGCCACCGGCGCCAATGCCTGCGTGCTGCACTACCGCGCGGGCCCCGCCGAACTGCGCGACGGCGACCTGTGCCTGATCGACGCCGGCTGCGAGCTCGATGGCTATGCCTCGGACATCACCCGCACCTTCCCTGTGTCGGGCCGCTTCTCGCCGGCCCAGCGCGAGCTCTATGACCTGGTGGTGGCCGMGCAGGAAGCCGCCATTGCCGAGACCCGGCCCGGCGTGCCCTACAACGTGCCGCACGACGTGGCCACGCGCGTGCTGGCGCAGGGCATGCTAGACACCGGCCTGCTCGATGCCAACCGCTGCGGCAATGTCGATGACGTGCTCGCCAGCGGCAGCTACCGCCAGTTCTACATGCACCGCACCGGCCACTGGCTCGGCATGGACGTGCATGACGTGGGCGAATACCGCGTGCCGGGTGCCGCGCCGGCGGAGGGCGAACGCCCCTGGCGTCCGCTCGAGCCCGGCATGGTGCTGACCGTGGAGCCGGGCATCTATGTGCGCCCGGCGCAAGACGTGCCGGAGCGTTTCTGGCATATCGGCATCCGCATCGAAGACGATGCGGTGGTGACCGCCGACGGCGCCTGTGAGCTGATCACGCGCGGCGTGCCGGTCAAGGCTGACGAGATCGAAGCGCTGATGCGCGAAACCGGAGGTGCACGATGATTGGCTGGCTACGCAAGGTCCTTCCCGCCGGCGGACGCGCCAACGCGCCGCGCACGCATCACCACGACCCCGCGCAACCGTTCGTGATCAACCTGTACGACGACCGCGTGGTGGTACACCGCCCCGACGGCCAGCGCGAGGAGATCGAATGGGACGTGCTCGAGCGCGTGGTGGTGCGGGTATCGAACCGCGAACCATGGGCCGGCCCGGCCTGGCTGATCCTGGTCGGCGACCGCGCCGCTGACGGCGCCCAGCGCGGCTGCGTGGTGCCGCTCAACGCGGTCAACCAGGGCGCGCTGGTGGAGCGCCTGCAGGCGCTGCCCGGCTTCAGCCAGCAAAAGCTCGACAACGCGCTGCGCGACGCGGCGGCCGGCAAGCATCGCACCGACGCCAATCTGTGGAAGCGCGGCGCACAGCCGGAGCCGGGGGCAGGCGATGCAAGCGATGCAGGCGATGCGCATGAGCCCGGCCAGCACTGACGGCGCCACGGGCGCGGATATCGCCATCGTCGGCGCCGGGCCGGTCGGCCTTGCGCTGGCCTGCCTGTTGCTGCGTGCCAGCCCCTGGCGCGTGGCACTGGTCGATGCTGCCACGCCCGCGCGCGCGGCGCGCGACCCGCGCGCCATTGCGCTGTCCCACGGCAGCCGCCAGTTGCTGGAACAGATAGGCGCGTGGCCACGCATGGTGACGCCCATCGAGCACATCCATGTGTCGCAGCGCGGCCGCTTCGGCCACGTCCGCCTGCATCACGACGACTACGATGTGCCGGCGCTCGGCTATGTGGTGCGCTACGGTGAGCTGTGCGGCGCGCTCGAACGTGCGCTGGCCGCCGCGAGCCAGGCCGCCGCCGGCGGCGAAACGCGCCTGGTGCGCGCCTACGATACGCGCATCGACCATATCGAGCAGCACGGCGCCGGTGCCTCCGGTGCCGCCGGCGAGGCGGACGGCGTGCGCCTCGCCGGCCATGCGCACGACCGCCAGCCCGCCGCGTTTGCCGCGCGCCTGGCGGTGCAGGCCGAGGGCGGACTCTTTCAGCAGCAGCCCGACAGGCCGGCGCAAGGCGCGCGGGCGCAGGCCTTCAGGCGCGACTACCGCCAGACCGCGGTCATCGCCCATGTGGTCTGCTCGCGTCCGCAGCCGGGCTGGGCCTGGGAGCGCTTTACCGAAGAAGGGCCGCTGGCGCTGCTGCCCTACGAGGAACAGCACGGCGAGCCAGGCTACGCGCTGGTCTGGTGCTGCCCGCCGGAGCAGGCCGCGCGCCGGCTCGCGCTGCCCGACGCGGAATTCCTCGCCGAGCTCGAACAGGCGTTCGGCGAGCGCATGGGGCGCTTTATCGCCATCGGCAAGCGCCATGCCTTTCCGCTCGGACTCAACGCCGCGAAGATCACCGTGGACGGCCATGTGGTCGCCATCGGCAATGCGGCGCAGACGCTGCATCCGGTCGCCGGCCAGGGCCTGAACCTGGGGCTGCGCGACGCCTTCGCGCTCGGCGCCGCGCTGCGCACCGATTGCAGCCCGCAGGCCCTGCAAGCCTTCGCCGCGAAGCAGAGGGTGGACCGCGCCGCGACCATTGGCGTGACCGACCTGCTGCCCAGGCTGTTCGGCGTTTCCTATCCGCTCGCCGCGCATGCCAGGGGTGCGTCGCTGGCGGCACTCGCCTGCCTCGGACCGCTCAAGGATGCGCTGGCGCGGCAGATGATGTTCGGGATGCGGCGCTGACGGCGTTTTCCGGCTTGCCGCTGCGACGCGCGAGGCTCTCGCCTGCCGGGAAGACCGTGCCGCGCCATCCCTCCCCTGCCGATTATTTGCTCAAAACTTAAGCAACGCGCCTGGTTTGGCGGTAAAATCCTGCCCTCGCACATGCCCCTCGACACCGCCGAGCACCGTTTCGGCAGGGCATGCCATTTCCATTTTGTCTCGTTGCGGGCCGCCTTGCCGGCCCACGCCAGTCCCTAATTCGTCGCTATCGTGCAAATCGGCCCGCACCAGCTCCGCAACAACCTGTTCGTCGCGCCCATGGCCGGCGTGACGGATCGTCCCTTCCGCCAGCTCTGCAAGCGGCTGGGCGCGGGCTATGCGGTGTCCGAAATGGTCGCTTCCAACGCACAGCTGTGGAAGAGCGAGAAGACCATGCGGCGCGCCAATCACACCGGCGAGGTCGAGCCGATCTCGGTGCAGATCGCCGGCGCCGAGCCGGCGATGATGGCCGAGGCGGCACGCTACAACGTCGATCGCGGCGCGCAGATCATCGACATCAACATGGGCTGCCCGGCCAAGAAGGTGTGCAACGTCGCGGCGGGCTCGGCGCTGCTGCAGAACGAGCCGCTGGTGGTGCGCATCGTCGAGGCGGTGGTCGCCGCCGTCGGCGACCGCGTGCCGGTCACGCTCAAGATCCGCACCGGCTGGGACCGCCAGAACCGCAATGCATTGCGTATTGCGCACATGGTGCAGGAAGCCGGCATCAGCATGCTGACCGTGCACGGCCGCACGCGCGCCGATCTGTACAAGGGCGATGCCGAGTACGAGACCATTGCCGCCGTCAAGGCGGCGCTCTCGATCCCGGTGGTKGCCAACGGCGACATCACCTCGCCGCAGAAAGCGAAGCACGTGCTGGCGGTGACCGGCGCCGACGCCATCATGATCGGCCGCGCGGCGCAGGGCCGGCCCTGGCTGTTCCGCGAGATCGAGCACTATCTCGCCACCGGCGAGCTGCTGCCGTCGCCGGAGGTGGCCGAGATCCGCGCGATCATGAACGCGCACCTCGAAGACCATTACGAGTTCTACGGCGAGTTCACCGGCGTGCGTACCGCGCGCAAGCATATTGCCTGGTACACGCGCGGACTGGCCGGCGCCAACCTGTTCCGTCACCGCATGAACACCCTGGACAGCAGCACCGCCCAGCTCGCCGCCGTCAATGCCTTCTTCGACGAGCAGGCGCTGCTGTCGGACCGCCTGGTCTACGTGGACGAAGGCGCGGCCGGTCCGGACGCAGAAGAAGACGACCGCAACGGGTCGAACAACAACAAAAACGGGGAGTTGCTTGCCGCATGAGCCGCAACGCTATCGACCAGTGCATTCGGGACAGCCTGAGTGCCTATTTTCGCGACCTGGACGGCGAAGAGCCGTCGAATATGTACAACATGGTGCTCGAAGCCGTGGAACGGCCTCTGCTGGAGGCAGTGATGGCGCGCGCCGAGCGCAACCAGTCGCTCGCCGCCGCCTACCTGGGCATCAATCGCAATACGTTGCGCAAGAAATTGCAGCAGCACGGTTTACTTTGAAGTGTTCCCCACAGCCATGATCAAGCAAGCCCTCCTCTCCGTATCCGACAAGACCGGCATCGTCGACTTTGCCCGCGAGCTCAACGCGCTGGGCGTGACGCTGCTCTCCACCGGCGGCACCGCCAAGCTCCTCGCCGAAGCCGGCCTGCCGGTCACGGAAGTGGCCGACTATACCGGCTTCCCCGAAATGCTCGACGGCCGCGTCAAGACCCTGCACCCCAAGGTGCACGGCGGCATCCTGGCGCGCCGCGACCTGCCCGAGCACATGGCTGCGCTGGCCGAGCACGACATCCCCACCATCGACCTGCTGGTGGTCAACCTGTACCCGTTCCAGCAGACCGTGGCCAAGGATGACTGCACGCTGCCGGACGCCATCGAGAACATCGACATCGGCGGCCCCACCATGCTGCGCTCGGCGGCCAAGAACCACCGCGACGTCACCGTGGTGGTGGACCCCGCCGACTACGCGCCGGTGCTGGAAGAAATGCGCGCCAACGCCAGCAGCGTCGGCTACGAYACCAACTTCCGCCTGGCCACCAAGGTGTTCGCGCACACCGCGCAATACGACGGCGCCATCACCAACTACCTGACCAGCCTCGGCGCCGACAAGTCGCACCAGGCCCGCAGCGCCTACCCGCAGACGCTCAACCTGGCCTTCGAGAAGGTGCAGGAAATGCGGTACGGCGAGAACCCGCACCAGTCGGCCGCCTTCTACCGCGACCTCAAGGGCTTCGACGGCGCGCTGGCCAACTACGTGCAGCTGCAGGGCAAGGAACTGTCGTACAACAACATCGCCGATGCGGATGCCGCGTGGGAATGCGTCAAGTCGTTCGACGCCGCCTACGGCGCCGCCTGCGTCATCATCAAGCACGCCAACCCGTGCGGCGTGGCAGTTGGCGCCAACGCGCTGGAAGCCTACGAGAAGGCCTTCAAGACCGACTCGACCTCGGCCTTTGGCGGCATCATCGCCTTCAACGTGGAACTGGACGAAGCCGCCGCGCAGGTGGTGGCCAAGCAGTTCGTCGAAGTGCTGATCGCCCCGTCGTTTACCGCCGGCGCGCGCGCGGTGTTCGCCGCCAAGCAGAACGTGCGCCTGCTGGARATCCCGCTCGGCAAGGGCGGGAACCAGTATGACTTCAAGCGTGTCGGCGGCGGCCTGCTGGTGCAGGGCCCGGATGCCAGGAACGTGCAGCGCGAAGAACTGCGCGTGGTGACCAAGCGTCATCCCACGCCGAAGGAAATGGACGACCTGATGTTCGCCTGGCGCGTGGCCAAGTTCGTCAAGTCCAACGCCATCGTGTTCTGCGGCGGCGGCATGACGCTGGGCGTCGGCGCCGGCCAGATGAGCCGCGTGGATTCCGCCCGCATCGCCAGCATCAAGGCGCAGAACGCCGGCCTGACGCTGGCCGGCTCGGCGGTGGCGTCGGATGCCTTCTTCCCGTTCCGCGACGGCCTGGACGTGGTGGTGGACGCAGGCGCCACCTGCGTGATCCAGCCGGGCGGCTCGATGCGTGACGATGAGGTGATTGCGGCTGCGGATGAGCGTAATATCGCCATGGTGCTGACCGGCACGCGCCACTTCCGCCATTGATGCCCCGAGCCTGCCCGGCGACGCCGCCGCGCAGGTTCCCCCGGCCGCATCCAGAGGCTGTTTCGCAGCGCCCGCAAGCAGGGGCGCCAGCGAAACAGCCTTTGTCATTGCAGCGCGGCGCACAAGCTACAATCCCCCCATCTTCCATCTGCGCGCAAGCCGAGCCAGCCCCACACCCATGCGTATCCTCGGCATCGACCCCGGCCTCCGCACCACCGGCTTCGGCGTGCTTGAAAAGCACGGCAGCAAGCTGAGCTACATCGCCTCCGGCACCATCAAGAGCGACGGCCAGACCGACCTGCCGACTCGCCTCAAGACCCTGTTCGACGGCATCAGCGAGGTGGCGCGCACCTACGCGCCGGACTGCGCCGCGATCGAAAAGGTGTTCGTCAACGTCAACCCGCAATCCACGCTGCTGCTGGGCCAGGCGCGCGGCGCGGCGATCTGCGGGCTGGTGGGCAATGGCCTGCCGGTGTTCGAGTACACGGCGCTGCAGCTAAAGGTGGCGGTGGTGGGTTACGGCCGTGCCAACAAGGAGCAGGTGCAGGAAATGGTGATGCGCCTGCTGAGCCTGAACGGACGGCCAAGTTCCGACGCCGCCGATGCGCTGGGCGTGGCGATCTGCCACGCCAACGGCAGCAATACGCTGGGCGCGCTGACGGGACTGGCGCCCGAACTGGTGCGCAAGGGCATGCGCGTACGGCGCGGCCGGCTGATCGGCTGAGCATTGTGCCGCGGCGGCGCCAGGGCCGCTTACAATCGGCCGGTTGCCTGCCCGAGGATGCCAATGTCCCGCTCGTTCGCCAGCCCCCGCCTCCTGCGTTCCTCCGCTTCTTCCGCTTCTTCCCGCTCGCTGCGCCTGCCCGCGCTGCTGTCGGCCATTGCCGCGGCATTGCTGGCGGCCTGCGCC
>NZ_JBFTND010000137.1:0-19074 GCF_056397305.1 Cupriavidus sp. 05N40 | reverse complement strand
AGGTGCAGCTGGCGGCCGACCTGGGCATCAGCGCGGCCATCTTCGGGCTCGGCGCCGGCCTCTTCTTCTTCGGCTAGGCCTTGCTCGAAGTGCCCAGCAACCTGATCGCACACCGCGTCGGGCCGCGGCGCTGGATTTCCCGCATCGCGGTCACGTGGGGCGCGTTGTCCGCCTGCATGATGTTCGTGCAGGGCGAGTGGTCCTTCTACACGCTTCGCGTCCTGCTCGGGATTGCCGAAGCCGGCCTGTTTCCCGCCTTGATGTACATGGTCACGCTCTGGTTCGCGCCCAGGGAACGTCCGGTCGCCGTTGGCTGGATCTACACGGCACCCGCGATTGCGCTCGTGATCGGCAATCCGCTCGGGGGTGCATTGATGCAGCTCGATGGCGTGGGCGGCCTGCACGGCTGGCAATGGATGTTCCTGCTCGAAGGCCTGCCGACGATCTTCGTCGGCATCCTGCTGTACTTCAAGCTGCCCGAGCGGCCGAGCGATGCCCGCTGGCTGTCCCGCGCGGAAGCCCGGATCCTCGAAAGCCGTGCGGTCATCGAAGATCACGCACAGTTGACCTCCGCGCACTGGATGGCCGCACTGAAACGCCCCACCACCGTGCTCATCGGGCTGATCTACTTTCTGAATCAGGTGGCCTTTGTCGGCCTCGTGTTCTTCACGCCGGCGATGATCCACCAGATGCACGTGACATCGCCCCTGGTCGTTGGCCTGCTGTCGAGCAGCGTGGGCATCGGCTTTCTGGGCGGCGTGCTGATCCTGCCGCGCATTCATCGCCGCATCGATGCCGACTGCCTGTACCTCGGCGTGCTGACGGCGGGCCTGGCCGCGAGTGCCGGTGCGGTCTTCACCACGACCAACCAGACGCTTCAGATCGTGCTGTTCGCGGCCACCGCGTTTTTCGGCGGCGGTGTCCTGCCCTCCTACTGGGCCATCGCGATGAAGYGGCTGCAGGGCATCCATGCTGCCGCAGGCCTGGCGTTCATCAACACCATTGGCCTGATGGGCGGCTTCGTCGGCCCCTATCTGTTCGGGATGGCGGAAGCGACGACGGGCAAGAGCACCTCGGGGTTCGCCGTGGTCGTCGGCGCCGCTGTGCTGGGCGTATTGCTGGTACCGCTGCTCGCCAGGGCGATCCAGCTCGAGACACGCGGCACCGGCGGCGAGCCGGCGCTTGCGCAGGGGGTCTGACGCCGCATGCCGCCGCGATTGCGCGGCGGCACGCGGATTCGTATTTTCACCACGGGAAGGTAGTTCATGAGACTGAGCAGCAAAGTGGCAATCGTGACGGGCGCAGGCCAGGGCATCGGCGCGGCGACGGCACTGAAGTTTGCCCGCGAAGGCGCGATCGTCGTGGCATGCGACGTGAATGGCGACGCGGTATCTGCGGTCGTCGATGCGTGTCGGCAGGCAGGCGCCGACGCCCGGGGTTTCGCCATCAATGTCTCGGACCGGGACGCCGTCGACGATATGGTGGAGCAGGTTTGCGACTGGTGGGGCAGGATCGATACCCTGGTCAACAACGCCGGCATCACCCGTGACGCCCGCCTCCAGAGAATGACACTGAAGCAGTTCGACGATGTCATCGACGTCAACCTGCGCGGCGTCTTCCAGACCACGCAATCCGTAGCCGACCGGATGATCGCGCAAGCGTCCGGGGTCATCCTGAACGCAAGTTCGGTGGTCGGCCTCTATGGCAACTTCGGCCAGACCAACTATGCGGCGGCAAAGTTCGGGGTGATCGGTTTCACGAAGACCTGGAGCCGGGAACTCGGGCCAAAGGGTATCCGCGTCAACGCCGTCGCGCCCGGATTTATCGACACACCGATCCTGTCGACCGTGCCGGACGAGGTCCTGGCCAAGATGCGCGAACAGGTCCCGCTGCGGCGGCTGGGGCAGCCCGAGGAGATTGCCAATATCTACGCCTTCCTGGCCAGCGATGAGGCGAGCTACATCAACGGCGCAGTGATCGAGGCCTCCGGGGGCATGACGCTCTGATTGCGCGGATAATCGCTGCCCACTCCTGCCAACTCTCTTGAAAGACCAATCATGAATACGCTTGAGCTGTTGAAGCCCAGAGCCGGCCTTCGGGTGCTGGTGTCGGGCGGGGCCGCCGGCATTGGCGCCGCCATTGCCGAGGCGTTCCTGCAGGCGGACGCCACCGTCTACGTCTGCGACATCGACCCTGCCGCCGTCGCCCGGGAGAAGACCCGGCATCCGCGCCTTCACGCGGGCGTGGCGGATGTCGCGGACCGGGAACAGGTAGACAGCCTGATCGACGATGCCAGAGCCGCGCTGGGAGGCCTCGACATCCTCGTCAACAATGCGGGGATTGCCGGCCCGACCGGCCCCATCGACACGATCACGCCCGAGCAGTGGGAGCAGACGGTCGCCACGAACCTGAACAGCCAGTACTACTTCCTGAGGAAGGCCGTTCCCGTCCTGAAGGCAACGTCGGACAGTCCCGCCATCATTGCCATGTCCTCCGTGGCGGGACGCCTCGGCTATCCATTCCGCACCCCCTATGCCGCGACGAAGTGGGCCATCGTCGGACTGGTCAAGTCGCTGGCCATCGAACTCGGGCCTAGCAATATCCGCGTGAATGCCATCCTGCCCGGTGTTGTCGAAGGGGAGCGCATGGACCGCGTGATCTCGGCGCGCGCGGCGGCACTTGGCATCACCTTCGAAGCCATGAAGGAGGAATACCTGAGAAAGATATCCCTCAAGCGAATGGTGACCGTCGATGACATTGCCGCGATGACGCTGTTCCTGGCATCGCCGGCGGGGCGGAACATCTCGGGCCAGGCCATCAGCGTGGACGGCAATCTCGAGTTTCTGTAAGCGCAACCCGCGGCCCTGTATCAACGGGCGGCGTGGGTCCATCCAGCCTTGCCGGGCATCCGCCGCGGCGCCCTTGCCGCTTCCGGAGCGCATGCGTCCGTGCCTCTCCCGATGACTGAGAGGCCGGCCGGCGCGCCGGCGACAACTATCCGCGGGAAGCACACCGGCGGCAGACCGGCCAGCCCGGCGATGAGATGCCGACAGTCTCAGGGGCTGGGCACCCTACGCCCCGCGAGACRCCTGCCGGCGCTGTCACGACACGACTTCGGTTTCGTTTGGCTCCCTGCCGGTGCTCGGACCGGCAACCTGCGAATTGACAGTGCGCGGGGACAGACCGGCTGACCACCAGAACGACAAGCTGCATTGCGTTTGCTCACTGAGCCGACGTCCGGCGCGATTGCCGTAAAGCAGCCTGTAGCAACATGCTCCGCAACAGCCTCGCCGCCGCGTGAAGGCATCGCAGCGCCTCGAATGCGCTGTGTCGTACGGGGTTCTCGCCTCAACACATCAGTCAGGCCTGGCGCCGCCCTCCCTCCCAGGTACCCGAGCAGTCCCGTTCGAGCTTCGCTCGCAGCATGACACCCGCAGCGCGCCTGCGCGGTGCCTCCAGGCTCACGCGCCACCGATGCCGCGCCGAGCGCCCCGTGCCCTCGATGTCCGGATTCGAGGGCGGCACCCCCCTCTCCAGACCGCATCAGCACCGGCCTGCATGGCGCCATCCCTGGTGTAAACACCTATTGGACTGCTCGCTCTCAAATAACATTATTGCATCACAACAGCATTGTTGCATTGTGAGTGTGAGGCGCGAGGGACATGCCGGACTCCCGGCGTGACGCGGATCGCTTGTTCTTCCTGGAGCGCGCCACGGCACCGCCGGTCAGAGTGCGTAGACCGCTGCCAGACCACTCACTTCATGCCACCCGAATTCCACCGCTTTACGCAGGTGCAATGCCGCCGCGCACGTCGCAGGAAGAAGCGGCTTCGAATTGGTACTTCCTGCATCCAAACAACATGCGACGAAGAACGCAATCTTCTTAGCAATCCACTGCTTATCCGGTTCAAAACGGCGCGCCGGAGAATTCAAGCGCCTACTGCAAGGAGACGACGAATGCTCATTCCAATGTCATGTGGTTCCACGGAGCCAAATCTCCGGGGAAAACGCCCCCCGCTCCCCCGTTGCGCGCAACGACCCAACCAGGGGATGCGCCATGAAGACTAACGACGGCATCATCCAGCGTACGGTCGATATCGGACATGTCCTCGATGAGGGTGCATTCTCGGCCCTGCAGAAAATCGTGGTGGTAATGACATCGCTGGCACTCATCCTGGATGGCTTTGACGGCCAACTGATCGGGTATGCGATTCCTGTGCTGATCAAGGAGTGGGGCATCAGTCGCGGCGCGTTTGCGCCGGCGGTGGCCGCCGGACTGGTCGGCATGGCAATCGGAAGCGCCACCGCCGGTCTAATCGCAGATAAGTTCGGCCGCCGGATGACGTTGATCGTCACCGTGCTGCTTTTTGGCACCGCGACATGTGCAATTGGTCTTGCAACGAATATCTTCACGATCGCCAGCCTTCGTTTCATTGCCGGACTGGGCCTCGGCGGCGCGCTGCCCATCGCGACGACGATAACCGCCGAGTTCACGCCTGCGCGTAACCGAACCATCGCAATCACAGTCACCTGCATCTGCGTGCCGCTGGGCGGCATGCTGGCCGGCTTGTTCGCCGGTGTCGTCCTGCCGCATTACGGCTGGCGCAGCCTTTTCTTCATCGGCGGCACTTTCCCCCTGGTTTGTGGCGTGTTGCTGCTTGCCGTACTGCCTGAATCGCCGCGCTTCCTCGCGCGCAAGCATCACCGATGGCCTGAACTGCGCGACTTGCTATCGCGCATGGCCAGGCCGACTGCCGAAAGCACCGTGTTCAAAGATATCGGCGAACAGGCGACAGAAAAACGGGCAGGCTTCAGCGCGTTGTTCGAGGCCAGCCTAATCCGTGACACGCTTGCGATCTGGAGCGCATTCTTCATGTGCCTGATCGCGGTTTATAGCGCCTTTAGCTGGTTGCCCACCATGTTATCGGCCGAAGGTCTTCCAATCGGCATTGCCAGTTCGGGCCTGACTGCCTGGAACCTGGGTGCTGTAATCGGTGGCCTGGGCTGCGCCGTGGCGATCGCGCGCTTCGGATCGCGTTGGCCAATGGTCATCGCCTCGTCGGGCGCAGCCGCGAGCGCGTTCTTGCTTCAGAGCGTCAACGCCGGAAAGAACACCGATCTCTTCATCTTCGGCCTCGGGGTTCACGGCATGTTCGTCAGCGCCATACAGTGCACGCTCTATGCCGTGTGCGCCTACGTATACACGACGAACGTTCGTGCGACCGGCACGGCATCGGCGCTGGCATTCGGGCGCCTTGGCTCGATTCTGAGTGCGTTCCTTGGCGCGATCGTCATTACCGCTGGCGGTGCTTCCGCCTATCTTGGCCTGCTGGGATCGGCAATGCTTTTCGTGACCGTCGCGTTGCTGGTAATCAAGCGGCATATCCCGTCGCTGAAAACAAGCCGCGCCGTAGTTGCAACGAGTTCGCCGTTTCCAGCCGAATAGCCGATTAGTTCTTCCATGAAGCGGGCCGCGCAACGGGCCCGCAGTTCACCCACAAAAACCAGAGGACCTTGGTATGTCATTGTCAAACCCCGAACTCCTGCATGTCCTGGCAAACTGCCGGAAGAAAGCGGCTCACATCGATGCCGCCGAATGGGAGATGCGTGTCGATCTCGCGGCCTGTTACCGCCTGATGGCTCATTTCAGAATGACGGATTGGATCTACAATCACATCTCGGCGAGCGTCCCAGGTTCTCCGCACCACTATCTGATCAATCCCTTTGGCCTCCTCTACGAGGAAGTATCGGCCTCCAATCTGGTCAAGGTCGACATACACGGCAACCTGGTCGATGACATACCGCTAGACGTGAACCCGGCGGGATTCGTCATCCACGGCGCCATACATAAGGCTCGCCCCGATGCCGTCTGCGCCCTGCATACACATACCGCCGCAGGCATCGCAGTATCGACCCAGGTGGAAGGACTGCTTCCGATCTCGCAGCATGCGCTGAGATTCTATGATCGTCTCGCCTATCATGACTTCGAAGGCGTCGCACTCGATCTCGATGAACAGAGCCGCCTAGTCCGCGATCTCGGCAACAAGAATGTCCTGATCCTGCGTAATCATGGCTTGCTGACTATCGGCGCTACCGTGGCGGATGCATTCAAGGAGATGTACTACCTTGAGCGCGCGTGCCAGATCCAGGTCAGTGCACTGGCGGGGCAAAGACAACTGACGTTGCCCTCGGCGGACGTTTGCGTTCGCACCGCCGAGCAGTTCGGCGGCGACACAGAGATCCTGCAAGGGCGCGACTGGCGGGCACTGCTTCGGCTTCTGGATCGGACCGACCCGTCTTACAAGGAGTAGGTTGAGCGATGTCCCGGTCAGCAGAGTCGTGAACTAGACCGTCGCACGGGTTCCATATCCCATTCGCGCCGACACCAAGGCTGGTTTGGGATCTGCCCCCCACTTGTTGGCCTCTTCGCACAACAGGGGAAAATATCCGGGAATTCGAGAGGATCGCGCTTGACGGCAACGAACTGGCCCCACGTTCATCTAACGCAGGTTTGTTAGGCTGCCGGCCAGGAGCAAGGCGACCAATGTTGAGCAGAGTACCCCAGCCTACGGAGACGGGCCTGTCAGTTTCTTTGTGTGCAGGGCAGTTGCCCTGCACACAAAACTTCTGACAAGCCCTCCGACCCCAGTGGCCGGCAGTCAGGAAAAGATTCCCACCGGACCATCATCCAGACTCACGACAACGCCTTTGGTATGCGTGTATTCACGCAAGATGTCATGTGCGAACTCGCGTCCGTAGCCGCTCTGCTTATAGCCGCCAAGTGCCATGCCGGGCCGGTGGTTGAAGTACCGGTTTACCCATACGGTCCCTGTCTCCATCGCCTTTGCCAGGCGATGTGCCTGGGTGAGATCCCGAGTCCACAAGCCTCCCGCCAGACCATAAGGCGAGTCGTTTGCCTGATGAATGACTTCCTCCTCCTCCGCCCAGGTCATCACACAGGTAACCGGCCCGAAGATCTCCTCTTGCGCGACCCGCATCCGGTTATCCACGTCGGTAAGCACCGTTGGCATGACAAAGAAGCCATTCTCCATGCCCTCCACGTGCGCGACGTCTCCACCAATCGCAACAGTCGCCCCCTCCTCCCTCGCGATTTTGAAGTAGCCACATACCTTGTCGAACTGATTCCTCGATGCGAGCGCCCCTAGTTGCGTCCGGGAATCGAGCGGGTCGCCTACCCTGATTCGGCCAATCACGCCAAGAAGCTTGTCGATAAACTCATCCTTGATCGACTCATGCACGAATACCCGAGAGCCGGCCAAGCAGACTTCACCCTTGTTGAACACCGTCGAGACTGCCGCCCCCTCCACCGCCGCATCCAYGTTCGCGCTCGGGCAAACTATCTGCGCCGACTTCCCGCCTAGCTCCATGGTCTGCGGAATCATGTTCACGGACGCGTACTGAGAGATCCTCCTTGCCGTAGCCAAGGACCCGGTGAATGCAACTTTGCGCACCAGCGGATGCGTCACCAGCGCTTCACCAATCTCCGCCCCATATCCCGTCACGACGTTCACCACGCCCGGCGGAATAATGTCACTCATTTCACGGAAGAACTCCAATACCGCAAGACAAGCAGTCTCCGCAGGTTTGAGCACGACCGTATTTCCGGCAACGATCGCAGGGGCGATCTTTGCGGCCATCATCAGCAGCGGCACGTTCCACGGTATCACTTGTGCGCACACCCCCAGCGGCTCGCGGTGCACCAATCCGACGGCATCCGGATAGTCGCGCGTCTCGCCCGCGAGGCTGTAGGCAGCCCCCGAAAACAGCTCAAACTGCTCCGCGACGAGCGGAATATCCCAAAAGCTGGCCTCGCTGATGGTCTTTCCGTTGCTCAAGGTCTCCATCAAGGCATAGTCTTTCTGCCTGGCGCGCACGCGGCGAGCGAACTCAAGCAGTAGCGCCTGCCGCTGCGCCGCACCGGACCGCGACCAGGATCTGAACGCCAGCGCGGCAGCCTCCACTGCCCGGTCCACGTCCTTCTTCCCACCCGACTGGATTCGGCTCAACACGCTTCCGGTCGATGGATTGATCTGATCAATCGTCCCTCCTTCGATTGATGCAACCCATTCCCCGCCTATGAAATGCCTATACTCATCCTGAAAACGATATGCTCCACTCATTTCATCGATCTTAGACATACGATCTTCCCTTAACGCATTCAGTATTCCCCGGATCGCATCTTCGCCGGCCGTCAACTATTTGCGATCCGTACGAAGTCAGCGACGAAACGCAAAGGCGGACGTCATCATCCCGGCCAGACCCGTTTCGTCCGCCATTTCCCCAGCAGCGGCTTTCAGTCGACTATTGTCACCTCGACAAGAAATGGTTCATTCGACCTCAATGCGATCTCCAGATCGCGATGAAGCTCTCCCGGATCTGACACCCGCTTTCCGTTCCATCCTTGTGCCCTTGCCAAAGCCACAAAATCGATGGCTGGAATACTTGTTCCAACGGGTTCTGGCAGATCGAAGTGCGCTGCATAGTTTTCAAGTGCCGCATACCGCTGGTTATTTACGATGATCATCGTCATCGGGAGTTTTAGCTGCGCCGCTGTCCAAAGCGACTGGATCGCGTACATGCTTGATCCGTCGCCAAACAGGCCGATCGTCCGGCGGCTCGGATCAGCGAGTGCGACGCCGACCGATGCGGGCATGGCATGCCCCAGCCCCCCGCTCGAACATGTAAAGAAACTCTTGGGTTCATTGATGTGGAGGTAACTCTGCATCGCGATACGGCTGGAGRCCGCCTCCTCAACCACCACACTGTTTGCGGGGCGACTCTCCGACAACGTCTGCATCAGGAAGGCCGTGCTAATGCCGCTGCCCATGCTCACGCGGGGAGGCGATTGGCGGCCGCGGCGCCGGGGCGGAGCGGCGGCGGTATTGCAGGCCAGCAGGTCTCGAACACCGAGGCGAAGGGTGCATCGAATCGAGGTACCTTCGGCGCATCCCGCTGCATGGTCCGGATCGTCCGTTAGCTGATACAGTTTCGAGCCGACCGGAATGTGAGGCCCCACCCCTGCCGCATGGTAAGAAAATACCGGGGCGCCCACGACACAGATAACGTCATGATCGTGGAGACACTCAACGATTCGTTCGCGATACGGTGGCAGGAATCCCGCAAATAACGCGTGGTCTTCCGGGAAACTGCAACGCGCCGACATGGGGCTGACCCAGACATGCCCCTGATATTGCTCCGCAAGCCTCAGCATATCCCCCCAGGCGCCGTCGCGATCAACACCGGCGCCAACCACGAACACCGGGTTGCGTGCGGTTTTCAAGGCCTCCGCAAGACCGGCAATCGCCTGCGGGTCGGGACGCAACCCGAAGCTAACCTCGCGTGTCGCAACAAGGGAAGCGGGCCTGTTCCAGTCATCCATCGGGATGGACACAAAGGTTGGTCCGCGGGGAGCCTGCATGGCGATGTAGTAGGCGCGAGCGATAGCCGCGGGGACATCCTCAGCTCTCGCCGGCTCGCACGCCCATTTAACGTAGGGTTTTGGGAGCTCCGTCGGCTGCGCCGAGAACAAGAAGGGGTCATACGGAAGAATTGACCTGTCTTGCTGGCCTGCGGTGATCACCAAGGGCGTTTGATTCTTGAAAGCCGTGTATATATTTCCCATTGCATGCCCCACCCCGGCTGCAGAATGAAGATTCACCAGGGCGGCGCCTCCACTTGCTTGGGCGAATCCATCGGCCATGCCGACCACCACCGACTCCTGTAATCCCAGGATGTACCTGAAATCTTCGGGGAAATCGTGGAACATCGGTAGCTCCGTGGTTCCAGGATTGCCAAATATCGTGGTCATATTCAACGAACGAAGCAGTTCAAACACTGCCTGTCGTACCGTGCATTCATCCTGCGGAATGCCCGCGCCCGGTCTCGCGATAGCATCGATGTCACTCATTTCATCGTGGCGTGGATTCAACATCAAATTACCCTCCGTTGTTGCACTAAGCCCAGTGTGGCAATGGGAATTACGAATTTCCTTTTTGACCGGACATGCCAACGTGCGGATGCATCGCGCTCCGGCGTGGTCGTCGCGGCCAAATCAGATGAAGTTGTGGTTAGTTCGCCGGAATCGAGGTTGATCTCGCTATCCTTGCTCGCGGCGTCTTCGCCGCCGTGACAGGTCCGCGCGAAGATTCATATGCCGTGTCCGATACAACGACAAACAGGCGAAAACTGGTGTGTACTGGTAGTGATTCTGCACACGTCCATCTGGCGCCCTGGTCAGAAGATATGTTTGATCCCCACCATCAGCCCAAGTTGGTTTCCCCCAGAAGCCGGATTTGAACCGGCTGCCGCGCTACTGACGGAAATGGCCAGGTCACCTCGATTGTCAATGTAGCCGACGCTCCCGTAGACCCTCGTTCGCTTTGAAAAATCATAGGTCGTTCGAGCCACGAATAGCCACGCCTTGTTCGGACTATTGGAGAACTTCAGGTAATGGGCCTCCGTGTCGATATTCCAGGCAGGCGTGATGGCGAGTGACCCGCCGACAAACCACAAGTTGCTGCGGGGAGTCGTACTTCCCTTGTTGTCTCGCCGGATCACGCCCGCGCCAAGCTTGGCGTTGCCAACAAGTGCGTAGCCGTTGATGGTAAAGCGATCGTCGGTGAGACTGCTCCTGGTGAGGCCGCCAAACGCGCCCGGCCCGCCTCGCATTGAATCGTAGGCGGTGCTAACACCCCAATTCCGGGTTTCGTACTGCAATAGAACTGACCACTCCGTGCAGGCGCGTTTATCCGCCGGATTTTCGCCAGCACAATTGGTTCCCGCAGGACTCGACGCATTGGCGACATCCCTGCCAAAGCTATAGGTTGCTCCTGCCGTCATGCCTCCGAACTTGCCCTTATACGAAATAGTATTGTCGCTTCGCGCGTTCGCGATCCCCGGATCTAGGGACGCCGAACCGAACGCGTTCGGCCCCAGAAGATCCGCGTCAAGTGTTGACCAGAACAGCATGGTGTATTGCCTGCCAAACGCCACTTGCCCCCACAAGCCATTAAGCCCGACATAGGCTTGGCGACCAAAGAGCCGTCCGGCCTGATTGGACACTCCGCTGTCGGGTGAGAATCCGGACTCAAGGACGAAGACCGCATTCACACCCCCACCCAGGTCTTCGGTGCCGCGGATGCCCCAGCGGGACGGAACTGAACCAGTCGTGCCCGGAATTCGGACCACGCTATCCTTTTTCGCACCAATGTTGTTGACATACTCAATGCCGGTGTCAACTACGCCATACAAAGTCACAGACTGTGCAGCGGAAATCAATGGGAACGACATCAATGCAGTCATTGCGACGTAATTTAACTTCATGGTTCTCCTCCATTTTTTTAATGCACTTGTTGTATGGTTTAAAGAGGCAGTGGCGACTGCGGTGCAGGTCGGCAGACTTGATGCTGAATCCCCAGTCAAGTGCTCTTCGTTGCCAGGTGGTTAGTTCGAAACCGTTGTCGCGTGCGTTCGCAGGCGAGGTTTTTTTCGCAAGACGTTGGGCATGGTCAGATCGCCCGGTCGCTCGAAAGGGCAAAAGGGGGGACGGCGCCGTGCCATACGGCACGGCGCAACAAGGAAAACAAGGGGAGAGAACTCAGCGGCGCTTAGGTGTGGTCGTCCAATATCCGAAGGCTTGGATAGCCAATCGATTGAAATTCAGCGCGCGCGAAACCCCAAGACAAGGGGCCGGATCACCAGACCGTGAGGATCGCCCGCTTCTATCCTTTCTCGACGATCCGATGGTTGGCGGCGCCGGTTTTCCCGTTTTCTGCCTCTTCCCGGGCGACCATTGCCTCCAGCATCCGCCGCATACGCACCGGGCCCACATCCACTTCAAACAAAGCCGGCTTCAGCGACCAGAAGTCAGCATCGCCGATGGCCCGCTGTTGCGCTTCCAGGATTGGTTTGTCCTGGTCGAAGAAGGCGATGCGGCGAAGCTTCGCAAGTTCGATGTCGAACTCCGGGGCAAGCGTTTCCCTGGGAAGACGTGCCGAGGCGAAGTAGTAGTGAGTCGTTCGTGCAGTCTGGGGAGTCAGAATGTGCACGCCGTAGTACCACGCGCCGTGCTCGCGGGATTCGCCCGGGGCGTGTACGCCCGTATCCAGCAGGAACGCCGAAGGGGGATTCCATCGCATGTTATTCCACATATCGACGGGCTTGCCGTCCCCTCGGAAAAGCAAATCAAACACCTTGGGTATCTGAATATTGGGCATCCAGCGGTCGACCTGCAATCCCCCATCGGCTTCCCGCACGGTTGGCAACCCACGGGCCATTTCAGGACTGCCCAGCAAGCCACTGTGCAGGAAGGGGACATGGCTCAGATCGAGCAGATTCTCTCCCAGCAGTTCGTAGTCCGCCTCCATGACGAAGTAGCCCCGTGAGGTTTCATAGCCGCTCTCGCCATCAAGCACACTGTAGTCGGGTATGAGACTCTCATCGGCCGGCTTGTCGCCCATCCAGACCCATAGCATCTGGTGGCGGTCCACCGCGGGGAAGGCCCGCACTCGCGCAGCGGCGGGAATCCTTCCTTCGCCATGCGGGTTGTGCACGCAACGGCCGGTGCAATCGAATTGCAGGCCATGGTAGCAACACTCCACGATGTCGCCGTGGAGTGTGCCCATGTGCAGCGGAATGAAGCGGTGCGGACAGCGGTCAAGCAAGGCAACCGGCTGGCCGTCGCCTCGACGATAGAACACAAGTCCTTCGTCCAGTAATGTCCGATGGAACATCTCGCCTGCCTTCACTTCGTCGGACCAAGCCGCGACATACCAGGCGTTCTTTACGTAATTCATTTTGATTTATCCATTGAGGAGTGAAAGCGCGCGCCGTAGTGGGCGGCCAGCCGGCCTTTCACAGGTCCAGGACCAGCATTTCGCCTTTTGAACGGGAACAGCAGGGAGTGAACTGATCATTCCGGGCGTGCTCGGCGTCAGTAAAATAGTGGTCACGGTGATCCAATTCCCCTTCCAGCACGCGTGTCACGCATGTGCCACACACGCCTTGCTCGCAGGACACGGGGATTTCGACGCCTCGTTCTGCCAGCGCAACGGCCACGGATTTGTCCGCCGCGATTCGATAGACCCTGCCGGTACTATTTATCTTCACATCGAAGGCCTTGTCCTCTTCTGCCCCGCCGACAGCCGCGCCGAAGTACTCGTAGTGAATGAACGGCGCTTGCCAGCCCTGCGCGCGCGCGGTGGACAGGACGAACTCGAGGAAACCCGCGGGGCCACATACGTAGAGATGCGTTTCGGGGTCGGGATTTCGCAAGAGCGCGACGATATCCAGCTTCTGATCGTCGGGCCCATCGTCAAAGTGGAACATGACCTGGGCGGAAAACGCAGACGTCGAAATACGCTCAGCGAACGCAGTACGTTGCCGCGATCGGGTGCAATAGTGCATCTCGAAAGGTGCACCTATGCTGGAAAGACTTTCTGCCATGCACAGAATCGGGGTTACGCCGATTCCACCGGCCAACAACAATGAACGCTTGGCCGCGTGCTCAAGCGGAAAGTGATTTCTTGGTTCGCTGACGTGAAGAAGATCGCCTTCCTGGATGCCGTCGTGCATGGCGACGGATCCACCACGCGAGCCGGGATCCCGCAGGACGCCGATCTGATAATGCGCGGTTTCATTCGCGGCGTTGCATAGCGAGTACTGGCGCACCAGCCCCGATGGACCGTGGACGTCGATATGCGAGCCGGCGGAAAACGCGGGAAGCGACTTGCCGGATGGATCCACTAGCACGAACGAGCAGATATCGACGGCTTCGTCGGCCTTATGTGCCACTTTCAGAGTCAGTAGGGGGGCGTTCATGATGCGTGCGAGATAAGTCTAATCATTGGTTATTGGGGGCGGCGCACTGACTCACGTATGGGCCAATATAGTCTGTGACCACCTTGCTTCAATTCGCGAATCCGATGGAGCCATTCGGCGGCCCCACCATTTCGCGCGAGTCATGGTCATTTGGTTTCGGCTCGATTTGAAGTTGCCATAYCGATTTGAGTTGGGCCTGCGCCAAGGCCCATTGGATCCTTGCCGGTCAGGTAGTTCGGCGCCAACACATGCCCGCTTGGGACCTTCCGCTCCGGGAGGCGGCAGCGTGTTCCGCCAGCCCATCGTGATGGCGGAACACGCCGAAGAAATCGGGGATATATCGCTCGCCCCTGTCAGAAACGGCTGAAAGTGACGCCGACGACGTCCGCGCCAGGGCATGCCTCGATAGGTGTCCATGCATGTTTGTCTCCTCACCCACTGTCGTTTGCAACAATATTAAACGCGTGCAACCAAAATGGAGACTAGGGTTTTCACTTACGAATTGCACCCGTGACTCTCGTTGACTTCTCGCGCCCTCATAAAATATAGTTGCATTCATATAACGTAGTTGCACACAACAGCAGGCGATGGAGACGAACGATGGGATTTGCGACCGAAGAAGCGCCTAAAGCACCACAATTCTGTCTGACGCTATGCGCCGTCGGGGCCGGGCCGAAATTGGGGTTCGGCCTCATGGGAGTGTTCAACCTTGCACGCGGATCGCTGGACCTTGCCGACGCGCACCGCTGCGCAGCCCTAACAGGCGGACCAGGTAGCTTTACGCTCGGTGTGGCCGGTCCAGCCGCTCTCTTGATGCCGGCGGGCTTGCCCATGGAGCAACTCGCGCCGCGCCATCCATATGGGCGCGCCCGCTTAGACCAGCTTCTTGCGGCCACCCAAGGCACGGTGATGCCCGCTCGCGGAGTCGATGCGGCACGCCCTTCTGCCCTGGTTCTTGCACTGGGTGCGGCTCTCGCAGCCATTTCCGGCGCGCTGACTGCGCCGGTCGAAGGGCACCAGTTCTTTGCGAACCGAAACCTCCCCGGCGTGCTTGATCCGGGCAATACGACTGCCCTCTACGCGGCGCTAGTTGCCGTGCTTCTTGTCATGTGGATTGCAACCCGGATGACGAATGCACGTTTTTCGGTGTCGCGCTGCAAGGCGCTTGTGATAGCGAGCGTCGGATAAAGGCGCCTGGCTTTGAGACGTTTCAATATCGCCTCGTAGGCCCGGCAACTCCTACCGGCCTCGCCGGATTGGCCGTGTGTGGCGAAACATAGTAAGGATTTTTCATGACTTTTCTTAGAAACTATTGGTATGTGGCGGCGATCGCCGAAGAGGTGCCGGCAGGTGGCATGTTGGCCAGGAGAATCTGCGACGAACCTGTCGTACTGTTCCGCGGTACCGACGGATCCGTAGCGGCGCTTGAAGACCTTTGCTGTCACCGCCGATATCCTCTCAGCAAGGGACAGGTCGAAGGTTGCTCAATTCGCTGTGGCTATCATGGAATGGTGTTCAACCAGGAGGGCCAGTGCACGGAGATTCCAGGCCAGACGGCAATTCCCAAGAATGCCTATGTCAAGCGGTATCAGGTCGTCGAGCGCTACCACTGGATCTGGATCTGGATTGGCGACGACGAACTCGCAAACCCGGACAACATTCCGGACTATCACTGGTTTGACGACCCAAACTGGCGCGGAAAGTCCACTCGTTTCCATGTCAACGCCAGCTTCAAGCTCATTGTCGAGAATCTACTCGACCTGAGCCATCTGAGCTTCGTGCATAAATCGACCATTGGGAATAAAGCGGTGGTCGACGAAGCCAAGGTAACGTTCGATCGAGGCGAAAGCGAAGTTCGCGTGAATCGATGGATGCGCAACGTGCCTCCCCCGCCCTCCTATGTGCGCGCTGCGGTGATTCCGTTCGAGCGGGTCGACCGTTGGCAGATCATCCACTTCATGCCACCCGCGTTCTGTCGGCTATATGTCGGGGCAATGAAGCCGGGCATGACACCAGAGGAAGCCGCGAACGCCCGGAAGATGGAGTGGTTGAATCTGAATGCCATGACCCCGGAGACGGAGCACACGACGCATTACTTCTGGGGTCAGGTTCACAACCACGACCTGGACAAGCCTGAAGTTACCGAGCTCATATTTCGGGAAGTCGAAACTGCATTTACGGAAGACAGGGAAGTGTTCGAAGAGCAGCACAAGGCAAGAGAGGGCCGCGTGATCGATCGCCCCGAAGTCAACACGCTCGCTGATGCAGGCTCGCTTCACGCGGCACGGGTCATCGACAGGCTGTTGCGCGAACAATCCGAAGGCTCCGCACAACCGGTCCTGCCAAGTCAGCTGCTGTACGGGCCACGCTGGTAGCCTGGGTTGCGCGGTGGCAGTTGCAATAGAGTATTAATCAAGGAGACGGTAATGGCAGCGAACAGAGGTGTGGTGTATGTCGGCCCCGGGAAAGTCGAGGTGCAGGCTATCGCTTTTCCTGACTTGGTAGAACCGAACGGGAGAAAGGCAAATCATGGGGTGGTGCTTCGTGTGGTATCCACCAATATCTGCGGGTCGGATCAGCACATGGTTCGTGGTCGCACGACCGCTCCTGCGGGGTTGGTTCTGGGTCACGAAATTACGGGCGAAGTCATCGACATCGGCTCTGACGTCACAACGCTCCAGAGAGGCGACCTGGTCTCCGTACCGTTCAACGTGGCTTGCGGACGCTGCCCGATGTGCAAGGCGCAGAACACTGGCGTATGTTTGAGTGTGAATCCGGGTCGTCCCGGCGGTGCGTATGGCTATGTAGACATGGGTGGCTGGATTGGCGGCCAGGCCGAATATGTCATGGTGCCGTACGCAGACTTCAATCTGCTGAAGTTCCCGGATCGCGATCGGGCGATGAGCAAGATAAGGGATCTCACCTGCTTATCCGATATTCTGCCAACCGGGTACCACGGTGCGGTAACGGCAGGAGTTGGTCCCGGGGCAACCGTGTACGTGGCCGGTGCCGGGCCTGTGGGGATGGCCGCCGCCGCATCGGCGCGGCTCCTGGGCGCTGCAGTGACTATCGTGGGAGATGTGAACAAGGCTCGCCTGGAACATGCGCGGCGCGTTGGCTTTCAGACTGTGGATCTTTCCGAAGACGCATCCCTTGGAGAGCAAATCGCTGAGATTCTAGGCGAGCCAGAAGTCGATTGTGCGATTGACTGCGTTGGATTCGAAGCGCGCGGACACGGCCATAGCGGCTCGCAGACCGAAGCGCCGGCAACAGTCCTGAACTCGTTGATGGAGGTGACGCGTGTTGCAGGCAAGATTGGCATTCCCGGGCTTTATGTTACCGACGACCCAGGTGCGACCGACCCGGCCGCGCAGCGCGGAAGCCTGTCGGTCCGTCTTGGCTTGGGCTGGGCAAAGTCGCATAGCTTCTTTACTGGTCAAACGCCCGTAATGAAGTACAACCGAAACCTGATGCAGGCCATCCTTTGGGATCGAATCCAGATCGCGGAAATTGTGAATGTCCAGGTTATCAGTCTGGCCCAGGCGCCTGAAGGCTACGCCCAGTTCGATTCCGGGGTCGCGAAGAAGTTTGTGATCGATCCACATGGAATGCTGGCCAAGGCCGCCTGAACGGGCGCTCGGCCGGCTGACCGCGCAATGCTTGAATTGCCTTCCAACAATTCAGACTGACGCAAGAGAAGACGGGCTTGAAGGACATTGCCTGGAAATATCGGAGCGATGTTCGTAACAGCCCGGCCATCGCCGTCTTGACACAATAGCGGGAGTTGCTGGTGCAGTTGTGAGGGAGGATCGAGCTCTGTTGAACACTATACGGCTAGTCGCAACATGGGAATAATCCGCCAAAAGTAGATAGCCGGGTAACCGTCAAGGTGGATACCGATGTGAGAGCAAAAGCCAGGACCACCGGCTTCATCGTCGGGCCGCACTTCCGCGCGATCGAAGGCCTGCCGATCGTCTGCTTATTGACTTCACCGGAAGGAGATATGTGTGAAGAACTCAATCCACTGCTCTTGGTCAATCGAATCGCCGACTATTACGAGATGGGAATCAGAGAAAGAGTTTGAGGTCGCGGCCAGGGCCGCCAGAAACGAACTGAAGCTGGCCCATGCACGTGCAGATGCAGACCTCTTCCATGCACTTAGAAACACGGCGTCGATGGATTTGCGCGCCATCTCGAATACTCAGGCAAACTTTGCGCGGGCATTGGCGATGGCCAGTGAGAACTATCATAAGGCGCTTGCAAATGCTGAAAGGCTACGGCTCTATGCTACTTCAATCACAGACACGCCGATCGGTAGTGGGGCACCGCAGGAAGCCCAAGACCCATTTCTTGACGTGGTAATGGGACTAGCGATGCAACTCGCGGCCGAACTCACTTTCAGCCTTCTTCGCGTCTCGGGCCGAAATCGGCACTCAGAGTGCCTGTAATTTAGCCAGGCTGCGGCGCACCATTAGACTCAGCAGTTCGATGAAGGGGCATTCCCGACCGCGGCACGATGCTGCCGTCGCGCTCATTGACCCACGGCGGCATCGCTCCAGCCAATCTGGCGGCTCAGCCGGGTGGTCAGCTCCAACAAGGCCTGCACGACGTGGCCGTCGATCATGTCGTCCATACGACCAATCGGACCGATGACGGAGATCGCCGCAACGGGCACATTCGAACGGTCGAGAACAGGTGAGGCGACGGCAGTGAACCCTGCGAGCAAGGTGCCAGAGGCCACTGCGAATCTCGAAGCCCGGATGTTCTGCAAAGCGGCGTCCAGATCGAAGTCCGGCCGTGTCGGCGCCCAGGCGCCAACACCATTTTCAGCCTCCCGCTCGAGCAACGACTGGGTCGCGCTGCGCGGCAGGAAAGCGGCGTAGACGAGCCCGATCGCCGATGACAAGAGCGGGAGCACGCTACCAACGCGAATCTCGAGAACCGTTCGATTCCGGCCGTCCACACGGTCCACGATCGTCGGTCCGTGCGTTCCCCAGACGGCAAGGAATGTCGTGTAGCCCAAGGCATCCGAGAGGGCGACCATCTCCCCATGGCTGGACCGCACCACATCTACCTTTTCCAGTGCCGCCAGGCCCAATTTCAATGCCGCGGGGCCAAGACTGTACCGGCCATTGCTCGGATCCTGTGAAACCAGACCCAGATCGAGAAAACTCACCAGGTAGAATCGCAGCTTGCTTGCAGCCATGCCCGTTGCCGCAGCCAGGTCCTTGAGCG
>NZ_JBFTND010000136.1:0-28249 GCF_056397305.1 Cupriavidus sp. 05N40 | reverse complement strand
GGCTGGTGCCGCGCCGCTTCGACGGATTCGCGCCCGGCCTGCTGATCTTGCTGCGGCCCGGCGCGAGCCATGCGCTGATCGAGCACGAGAAGGTCCATGTGCGCCAATTCTGGCGCTCCGGTGGCCTGATGGGCGTGCTCTACCTGCTCAGCCCGCGCTGGCGCCTGCGTTTCGAACTGGAGGCCTACCGCGAACAGCTCAGGCACTGCGAGCCATCCGCGGCGCGCCAGTTCGCCCGCATGCTGTCTCGTCACTACCGCCTGAAGATCTCCGAGGAGCAGGCGTACCGCCTGCTGACGATGCCGGCCGGAGAGTGACGTTCACCATGGCATGCGCATCAGTGATGGCCGCCGCCTCCGCCGCCTCCGCCGCCGCCATGGAAGCCGCCGTGGAAGCCACCACCGCCCCCATGGAACCCGCCGCCATGAAATCCGCCACKGAAGCCACCGCCGACGCGCATCCCGGGCGCACGGAAGAACGCGTGTGCGACATGGTGGGCATGATGGAAGCGATCGATGAAGATCACGCCGCCAAACGCCACGCCATATGGTGCCCAATACCACGGGTCATAGTAGGGCGCGGCGTAGGTAATCACGCCCGCGTCGCCGGTGTCGACCATCTGCCAGCTGCCATCGGGTTGCAGGCAGGCCAGGCCCTGGACTTGCTGCAGGACGCCGTTGATCACGGCCTGTCCCGACATCTCCTCGCAGGGTGGGCCTGATATGTCCTGGCCTGCCGCCGGCAGGCCAAAGCCGAGGGCGGCCAGTGCCGCCGCCGCGGCTGCGAAATGCTTGCCCATGGTTGTTCATCCCGAGCGAGAACTCCCGACGTCACGATACGGCCTACGGCGCTGGTTTTCCGGGGGAGGGGCGAGAGCGGTGAAAGCGGTCTGTGATCGCAGCGCCCCGTTCCGGCATGTCCGTATGGAATCCGGTCTTATCTGAAGGCACATCGGTTTGCCTGCGGGTCCCGTTTCCGTGTCCATCGCGGAACGGTCCTGCACACGATGTAAACGGATCAGGTGCCGGCTTTATTCCCCCGGAGCACGGGATTTATCGGCCACCGCTCAACGCCATTCCTCGGGGGCGCCGCCCAGGCTGCCGCACACGTCCAGTGCAATCTCCCGCAGGCGCGGCTCGGTGCTTTGTCCCGAAACGGCATAGCCCGCGCCGCCGGTGGCCCAGTAGAAGGTGCGCCTTTCATTCTCGCGCAACACGCTGACCGAGGGATGCGTGGAGGAGGCAGAGGCGATGTACAGGGTCAGCCGCTCTCCCGCCGGGTTCTCGTACATCAACTGCGCCGCGGGGCCGGTTGCGCCGGGCAGCAGCCGGCCACCCATCAGCTTGTAGCCGAAGTCGTCCAGCACCGGGATGGTCAGCGTGCGCGACAGCCGGCGCGACAGCCATGCCACGAGATGAGCCTGGTCGGATGCGGGCACCTCGACCGGGTGGCGTTGCTCGACGGCAAAGACCGCATAGGCCAGGTCGGCATGGCGGGCAAAGGCAGCGGGGTCGGCCGCGGCACCCGGCAAGCGGGCGGCGCCCGTGCCGAGCGCCAGGCCGACGACCAGGCACCCCAGCGCCGCTGCGCCACGCCACCACCAGTTCGGCCGCGCGCGCACCACCAGGTAGCGCGCATCGTGCTGCGGCGGAAACAGCGCCTTGAGCGCGGCGCACTGGCGCCGGTAGTCGGCCACCCGCGCGGTGGCCTGCTCGTCATGCGCCAGCCCGGCCAGGGCTTCGGCTTGTGCCCGTGGCGACAACTCACCGTCTACCAGGGCCGACAGACGTTCGAGGTCCGGCTCCGGCGGCGTGGCAGGATCGCGATCGTCGGTCATGACGTGCTCCTCACGGCTTTGAGTTGGGTGGGGCGCTGGCCGGCGCCATCCTGGAGAAGGGCGCGCAGGTGCTCGCGCGCGCGCGACAGTCTCGACATCACGGTACCCACGGGCACCTGCAGGATCGCGGCGGCCTCCCGGTAGCTCAGTTGCTCCAGCGCCACCAGCAACAGCACCTCGCGCTGGTCCGGAGGCAGCCGGTACAGCGCGCGCTGCACATCGCGCAACAGCAATCCCTCGATCTGCTGGTCCGGCGATTCCAGCCGCTCCCAGAGCGGGTCGCCGTCATCGACGGTGAACTCATGCCGCTTGCGCAACTGGTCGATATAGAGGTGGCGCAGCACGGTCAACAGCCAGGCGCGCGTATTCTTGTGGGCGCGCAGCGAGGCCCAGCCGAGTGCGCGCTCAACGGTGTCCTGCACGAGGTCGTCCGCCCAGGCGGCGTCGCCCGTCAGCGCGCGCGCATAGCGCCGCAGTTGCGGTAGCCAGGCCGCCAGATCTTGCTCCAGGCTCACCGCAGCCAGCCGGCCAGGCTGCCCGGTCGGCTGCCGCTGTAGCAAGGGGCGGGCGAGCCGCCGGTGAAATATGGCGCCGGCGCCATGGCGGCGGGCAGCACGGCCGGAATCAGGCGAAGCACTTCCAATTCGATCTCCTCGTGTCCTGCCCTGGATTGCCAGGCTGATGCATGAGGCAGGACTCCGGCGACCGGCCGCAGTGTCGATCRATCTCCTCGACATCGCGTCTGTCCTCACACCGGGTTCCGTTCGGCCTGCCCAATACGGTAAACGAGCCGCGACCGGGATTTATTCCCGCCGCTCGGGCAGGAGGCGCAGGGCGTTGATGCGGTCATCAAGCGATCACGCGATCGAGACGCGCAGGGCCGTTCAGTGTTCAAGCGCCGTGCACGGGCTTGCGGGCATCAAGGGGGGAAGGTCGGCACGCATGCCGCCGGGGGCGACCAGCGCTCGTGGCCGGCGCGCGTGCCGCTTGCCAAGGCGGGAGCGCAATGACGCAACCCGCAGGCCGCCGTGTGACAGGGAAACTGGCGGAAGCGGTGAGATTCGAACTCACGGATGGGTCACCCCATCGGCAGTTTTCAAGACTGCTGCCTTAAACCACTCGGCCACGCTTCCGGGAAGGAAAGAGCGCGCATTATAGCAAGGGAGCTGCGCCTGGTCGCGTGCTCTTGGGCAGGATTGCCTGATGTGGTCTTGTCGGTGTCTGTCGGACAGGGCGGAACCTTCGAAGTGGTGCCGGGCTCCTATGATGCGTGGGGGGGCGCATGGCGACAGGGCCGCGTTCCCCGGCTTTCGGCAATGCAAGCCATTGCGGTCAACATTGCGGTCAATCGAGGAGGATATTTGATGAAGGGCAAAATTCTGGTGGGTGTGGCGGCAGCGGTCGCCGTGGCGGGTCTGGCCGGATGCGCGGCACCGGGCGGCGGCTACAGCGGTGGCTATAACGGTGGGTATGGCGGCGGCTACAACAACGCCCCGCCGCCTCCGCCGCAGCAGCAGCCCGCCTACCAGACTCCGGGCGCCACCACCTACCAGGCGCCACCCGGATCGGTGCTGTACGGCCGGGTCGAGTCGATCGAGCCGGTCACCACGCAGCAAAGCAGTTCGGGCCTGCTGGGCACCGTGATCGGCGGCGTTGCCGGCGGCTTGCTGGGACACCAGATCGGCGGCGGCACCGGCAATACCGTCGCCACCATCGGCGGCGCGGTCGTGGGTGGCGTGGCAGGCAACCAGGTCGAGAAGCGTGCCAGCAGCGGCACCGAGACCGTCTATCGCGTCAACGTGCGTCTCGACGATGGCCGCATGGCCACGGTCACGCAGCGCAATGTGAGCAATCTGCGCATCGGCGCCCGCGCCCAGGTTGCCAACGACATGGCAATGCCCTATTGATCGAAGGTGCCGCACGATGCAATCGGCCACCCGCGAGGGTGGCCGTTTTGCTTGCAGGGGCGCTGCCGGGGCTCAGCCCTTCAGGAACATCTCCTGCAGGTCGTTGAGGAAGCGGCGCCCCAGCTCGGTGGGCCTGATGGTGGCCAGATCGGCTTCGAGCAGGCCCTTTTTCTCGGCGGCGGCCAGGTCGCGGCTGATGGTATGCAGCGGCAGGCCGGTGTGGTCGAAGAAGGTGCTGGCCGGCACGCCGTCGGTCAGGCGCAGCGCGTTGAGCATGAACTCGAAGGGGAGATCCGCCGCGGCGACGTCGTGGCTTTCCTGCACTGCGTTGCCGGCCATGGCCTGCGCCATGTAGGTGGCCGGATGCTTGTGGCGCATCTGGCGCAGCACGCGGTGCGGGAACGAGAGCTTGCCGTGCGCGCCGGCGCCGATGCCGAGGTAGTCGCCGAAGCGCCAGTAGTTCAGGTTGTGGCGCGCTTCGCGATGGGGCCTGGCATAGGCCGAGGTCTCGTAGTGCCGGTAGCCGGCCTGCGCGGTGCGCGCCTCGATCAGGTCCTGCATCTCGTAGGCGCTGTCGTCGTCCGGCAGCGCGGGCGGGAACTTGGCGAACAAGGTGTTCGGCTCGAGCGTCAGGTGGTACAGCGACAGGTGCGTGGTGCCGAACGAGAGCGCGGTTTCCAGGTCCTGCACGCATTCCGCCAGGGTCTGCCCCGGCAGCGCGTACATCAGGTCCAGGTTGACGTTATCGAAGTTGGCCAGCGCGATGCCGATGGCGGCACGCGCCTCGTCGCCGCCGTGGATGCGCCCGAGCGCGGCGAGGTGGCGGTCGTTGAAGCTCTGGATGCCGATCGACAGGCGGTTGATGCCGCTGGCGCGGTAGCTGGCGAAGCGCTCGGCCTCGAAGGTGCCGGGATTGGCCTCCATCGTGATCTCGGCGTCGGCATCGAGCGGCAGCAGCGCGCGGATGTCGGACAGCAGGCGGTCCATGCCGGCGGCCGACAGCAGGCTCGGCGTGCCGCCGCCGATGAACACGGTATGGACCTGGCGGCCCCATACCAGCGGCAGCGATTGTTCCAGGTCCGCCCGCAGCGCATCGAGATAGGCGTCTTCCGGGATATCGTGGCTGCCGTCCGCGCCGGGCACGGCATGGGAGTTGAAGTCGCAGTACGGGCACTTGCGCACGCACCACGGGATATGCACGTAGAGCGAGAGCGGCGGCGACGCCGGCAGCGAGAGCTGGCCGGGCTGCAGCCACAGCGACTTGGTGTCCGCCGGCGCGCTCGCCGCGCCCACGGGAATGATCGGGATCATGGCTGGCCGTGCTGGCCCGAGGCGCGCAAGCGTTCGGTCAGCACCTTGAGCGCCAGCGCGCGGTGGCTGACGGCGTTTTTCTCCTCGGGGCTCAGCTCGGCCGCGGTCTTGCCGATCTGCGGCAGCAGGAAGTGCGGGTCGTAGCCGAAGCCGGCATTGCCGCGCGGTGCGTCGACCACCTCGCCGGCCCACACGCCTTCGGCGATGACCGGGCGCGGATCGTCGGCGTGGCGCACCAGCACCAGCACGCAGTAGTAGTAGGCATGGCGGTTGAGCTTGCCGGCCAGCTGCGAGATCAGGTGCGCGTTGTTGGCGGCATCGGACTTTGCCTTGCCCACCAGTTGCGCGTAGCGCGCAGAGTAGACGCCCGGCGCGCCGTCCAGTGCGTCCACGCAGATGCCGGAGTCGTCGGCCAGCGCCGGCAGGCTGGCCAGGCGGCTGGCGTGGCGCGCCTTGGCGAGCGCGTTCTCGACGAACGTGGCGAAAGGCTCTTCGGCTTCGGGGATGCCAAGCTGGCCTTGCGGCACCACGTCATAGCCCAGCGGCGCCAGCAGGGCGCCGAACTCGCCGAGCTTGCCGGGGTTGTTGGAGGCGAGGACCAGGCGTTGCATTGCGTTCACCGTATGGGATCCAGCCATCAGGCCAGGCCCAGCGCGCGGCGCTGGTGCGTCACCAGGTCGGCGATGCCCTGCTCGGCCAGGCGGGTCATGGCGTCGAGATCGGCGCGGCTGAACGGCGCGCCCTCGGCGGTGCCCTGCACTTCGACGAAGCCGCCGCTGCCGGTCATCACGACGTTCATGTCGGTGTCGCAGCCGCTGTCCTCGGCGTAGTCGAGGTCGAGGACGGCCACGCCGTCCACCATGCCGACCGACACGGCCGCGACGAAGTCGCGGATCGGGCTGGTCTTGATCAGGCCGTCGCGCAGCATCGCGGAGACGGCATCGTGCGCGGCCACGAAGGCGCCGGTGATGGCCGCCGTGCGCGTGCCGCCATCGGCCTGCAGGACGTCGCAATCGAGGTGGATGGTGTATTCGCCCAGCGCGGCGAGATCGAACACCGAGCGCATGGCACGGCCGATCAGGCGCTGGATTTCCTGCGTGCGGCCGGTCTGCTTGCCGCGCGCGGCCTCACGGTCCGAGCGGGTATGGGTGGCGCGCGGCAGCATGCCGTACTCGGCGGTGACCCAGCCTTCGCCGCTGCCTTTCTTGTGCGGGGGCACCTTGCTCAGCACACTGGCCGTGCACAAGACCTTGGTGTCGCCAAACGCACTCAGGACGGCACCTTCGGCGTGGCGGGTGTAGTGACGGGTCAGGGTGATAGGGCGCAGCGCATCGGCAGCGCGTCCACTTGGTCGCATGGGGGATTTTTTCTCGGGAGACAGTCCAGGAGCGGGATTTTACCGCCGCCAGGCCGCGCGCGCCCGTTCGGCGTCTGCATGGCGCGCGGATGGCGCGCCATTCCCGGCTTTTTGCGCGAAGAGTGGCTTATGCGGTACCCCCTGGCCGGATTGCCCGGCCCCGCTCAGCGCATGAAGTTGGTGGTCTTGTCGATCGCGGCGCGGATCTCGGCGATGGAGCGCTCGATTTCCTCCTCCGACAGCAGGTCGGTGTCGCCGCCGTTGTTCTCGAGGATGGAGGTGGTGAAGGTGTTGAGCGGCAGGGTTTCGGTCGCTACCGCCTCTTCGTTGGAGAGATGCGCGTCCAGTTCCCACATCATGGCGATGGCGGTGGTGTTGTCCGCGCCTTCGCCGGCATTCTCCAGGGCCTGCTCGATCAGGTCGGGGATGGCGTGCACCACCGACAGGTGGGTCACCTTGTCGACCAGCAATTGCTCTTCGATGCTGCCCCACAGGCCGTCCGAGCACAGCAGGGCGACATCGCCGGGCTCCAGGCGCAGCGGTCCGCCGATGTCGATCAGCGGCAGGTTGGGGGAGCCCAGGCAGTTGTAGAGCTTGTTGCGTTCGGGGTGGTTGGCCACCTGCATCGGCAAGACGCGCTCCTGCTGCAGCAGGTTCTCGATCTTGGAGTGGTCACGCGTGCGGGTCAGCAGGCTGCCCTTGCGCACCAGGTACAGCCGGGAGTCGCCGGCGTGCGCCCAATGGATCTGGCCGTTCTGCACCAGGCAGCAGACTACCGTCGTGCGCGGCACGTCGGCCAGGCCGTTGGCCTCCGCATAGCGATGGATTTCCCGGTGGGCCAGCATGATGGTGTCCTGCAGGAAATCGGCAGGGTTGCGGATCGACGGCCGGGCCTGCGCCTGGAACTGGCGGGCCAGGGTCTGCAGTGCCTGCTGCGCGGCGACCTCGCCGAGCGCATGGCCGCCGAGGCCGTCGGCCAGCACCATCAGCAGGGCATCGCGCGTGAAGCAATACCCCATGCGGTCCTGGTTGATGCGGCGGCCGCCTTTTCTGCTTTCCTGGTAGACGGAGAATCGCATGTTGGCTGTTGGGGTCGGTTTCTCGAGGGCGGCACTGGGCGCCCTGGTTGTGATTTATTCGCCGCCTGCGCCGATTTCTCCGGCGGGGACGCCGGCGGCAGGTTCGTCGCGCTTGCGCAGCAGCGTCAGGAAGCGGCTGGCGATGGGGCGTTCGGCCGTGGTGGGGGCTGGCGCGCTGGCGGCGGCCTGCTCGCCCAGCGCGTTGGTCTGCTCGCGCAATTCCTTCTGCAGCCGGAACACGCTCTGCGGCCGCTCGGACGGGGTCAGCCGCAGGCACCATTCGACCAGGTCGACCAGGCCGTCGGTGTAGCTGGTGCGCAGGCGCGTGAGCGATTCGGCCATGCGGTCATCCTTCTCGCGCTGGTTCGCCTCCTGCGGCGGCATGCCGGCCATGCAGGCGTAAAGCGTGGCGCCGAGGCTGTAGATGTCGGTCCAGGGGCCAAGATCGCTGTGCTTGCCGTAGAGTTCGGGCGCGGCGAAGCCGGGCGTGTACATGGGCTGGAAGCGCGCCGCCTCCATGGTCAGGATCTGCCGCGCGGCGCCGAAATCCAGCAGGATCGGTGATTCGTCCTCGCGCAGATAGATATTGCCGGGCTTGATGTCGAGGTGCAGCAGCTTGTGGATATGGACCTCGCGCAGGCCGCTCATCAGCGCGTGGAAGACCTTGCGGATGAAATGCTCGCGCAGGACCTTGGCCCGGCCTTGCTGGCGCGCATGCAGGATGTGTTCCTGCAGCGTCTTGCCCAGCTCGTAATTCATCACCATGTAGACGGTGGAATTCTCGCGGAAGAAGTTCACCACGCGCACGACGCTGGGGTGCGAGATGCGCGCCAGCGAGCGGCCTTCCTCGAAGAAATACTTGAGCCCGAGCCGGAACGACGCGGCGCTTTCTTCCGGTACCACCGGGATCAGCTCGCCAGGCTTGCGGCGCGCCAGCGACGACGGCAGGTACTCCTTGATGGCGACGGGCGAGCCGGTCTCGTCAGTGGCGAGGTACACGAAACTGAACCCCCCGCTGGCCAACTTCTTTACAATACGATAGTTGGACAGCAGCGTGCCAATGGGCAGCGGTGCGCTCTTCGGAGGTATTGCGCCCTTGGACTCTGTCATAGGATTCGGGACCTTGATTGCCTCCGGATTGTCCTGACTAATCGATGACTTGTAAAGAACACAATTGCGGCCATTTTTGGCCCTCTTTCCGGCGTTCGAACGGCGCAAGAGCGGGGCAGCAGGCTCCCCGTGCCGCCAGAACCCATGCGGCCAGCCGGCCATTTCGCGAGACTATTCAATGATCCACAGCATGACAGGCTACGGCCTGGCGACGCGCCAGGCGCCGCTGACCGACGCGCACGGCGCGCCGACCGGCAGGACGGCTTCCGTTTCGGTCGAATTCCGTACTGTCAACTCGCGATTCCTCGACCTGTTCTTCCGGGCCCCCGAAGAATGCCGCGCCTTCGAGCCGGCCCTGCGCGAAATGCTCATGGGCAAGCTGTCGCGCGGCAAGCTGGAGTGCCGTATCAACCTGCAGCGTGCCGAGGCCGGAACGGGCGGCGCCACGCTGGCGCTCAACGACGCGCTGCTGACGCAGATCCGTGCAATGGAGGCGACGGTGGCGGCCACCTTCACCCAGGCCGGCACGCTGCGCATGGGCGAGATCCTGCGCTGGCCTGGCGTCCTGGTCGAGCCCGAGCTGTCGCAGGATGCGCTGCGCGAAGCCGTGACCGGGGCCGCCAGGGACGCGCTGGCCCAGTTGCTGGAAGCGCGCCGGCGCGAGGGCGACGCGCTCAAGGCCACGCTGGAAGAACGCATCGACACCATGCTCGCCATCGTCGAGCGGCTCACGCCCGCTATTCCGCAACTGATCGCGCAACACCAGGAGAAGCTGACGGAGCGTCTGCAGGAAGCGTTCAACCTGGTCGCGCCGAACGGCATGACCTCGATGAGCCGCGACGAGATCGGCGAGCGCATCCGCCAGGAAGCCACGGTCTACGGCATCCGCATCGACATCGCCGAGGAGCTCTCGCGCCTGCAGGCCCACCTGAACGAAACCCGCCATATCCTCAAGAAGGGCGGCCAGGTCGGCAAGCGGCTCGATTTCATGATGCAGGAGCTCAACCGCGAGGCCAACACGCTSGGKTCCAAGGCCGCCGCCAAGGAACTGGCCGATGCCTCCATGGAGCTCAAGCTGCTGATCGAGCAGATGCGCGAACAGATTCAGAACCTCGAATAACCATCATGAGTGAAACCATGCCCCACGTCGCCATCGATACCGCCTATCCCGGCAACCTGTTCATGGTGGTGGCACCTTCCGGCGCAGGCAAGTCCACGCTGGTCAACGCGCTGCTGGCGCAGGATTCGGCCATCCGCCTGTCGATTTCCCACACCACCCGCGCGCCGCGTCCCGGCGAGCAGGATGGCCGCGAATATCACTTCACCACGGTGGATGCCTTCCGCGCGGCGCGTGACCGCGGGGAGTTCCTCGAGTGGGCCGAGGTGCATGGCAACTACTACGCCACCTCGCGCGTCTGGATCGAGCAGCAGATGGCCCAGGGCAACGACGTGCTGCTGGAAATCGACTGGCAGGGCGCGCAGCAGGTGCACCAGCGCTTCTCCAACGCCATGGAGATCTTCATCCTGCCGCCGTCGCTGTCAGCGCTCGAGGAGCGCCTGAACAAGCGCGGCCAGGACGAGCCCAAGGTGATCGTGCGGCGGCTGCTTGCCGCGGGCAGCGAGATGGCGCACGCCTCCGAGTCGGACTACGTCATCATCAACGAGGTTTTCGAGCAGGCACTGGAGCAGCTGCGCTGCGTGATCCGTGCAACCCGTCTGCGGTTTTCATCGCAGAAGGCACGCCACACCGAGCTGTTCATCGAGCTCGGAATTCATTGAGCCGGAGCGCGCGGGAACGTTTTTTGCCGCGTGCTGTAAAATAGCCGGCATCGCATAGGTTTTGTCCCAAGGTGGATTTGATATGGCGCGTATTACCGTCGAAGATTGTCTGAAACACATCCCGAACCGTTTCGAGCTCGCGCTCGCGGCGACCTACCGGGCCCGTCAGCTGGTGCAGGGTCACACACCCAAGGTCGAGGCCAAGGACAAGCCCACCGTGGTGGCGCTGCGCGAGATCGCCTCGGGCCAGGTCGGCATCGAGATGCTCAAGAAGGTACCTACCTGATCTTCGGGCGGCCGTGGCCAGTCTTCGCAATGCGTACCTTTGCATTCAGCACTTGCTGCATCTGCTAACGTACCTGTCCGCGAACACGATTGCACAGCCAGATTTCAGAGGCCGCCCTTATGTCTTCATCCCAGCCTTCTCCTCCTGCCGCAACGGCGAGCCCCACGGCCGCGCCGGCGCGCTCGCACGGAGAAGGGCCTGGTGATGCGGGCGGCGACGCAATGCCGCCCGTTCCGCGCAAGCGTGCCGGGAGCGGTCAGCCGAACGTGACCGCACGCACAGGCGCTCCCAATCTTCCTGATCCGCTCGGCGACAATGTCGTTGGCGAGCGTGGTGTCGCGCCCGCAATGGGCTCGGGCAAGGGCAGGGCCGCGCACGCCGCGGCCGAAGGCGAGCTGAACGAGGCGCCTGTCGCAGCCGCGTCGGGCGACGCGTTGTTCATCGACGCAGTGCTGGCGCAGTCCTACCGCCACTTCTTCGGTCCTACCTCGCAGCCCGCGGTGCCGCCGCGCCAGCAGGTGATCTCGATCACCCGGCTGATGGAAAAGCTCGCCTACCTCAAGCCGGTCGACCAGGCCATCGTGCGCGAGGCCTTCCAGTTCTCCGACGAGGCCCACCTGGGGCAATACCGGCAGAGCGGCGAGCCCTACATCACGCATCCGGTGGCGGTGGCCGAGCTGTGCGCGGACTGGAAGCTCGATGTCCAGTCCATCATGGCGGCGCTGTTGCACGACGTGATGGAAGACCAGGGCATCACGAAGAGCGAGCTGGCCGAGAAATTCGGCCCGAAGGTGTCGGAACTGGTCGATGGCCTGACCAAGCTGGACAAGCTCGAATTCCAGAGCCGCGAGCAGGCGCAGGCGGAAAGCTTCCGCAAGATGCTGCTGGCCATGGCGCGCGACGTGCGGGTGATCCTGGTCAAGCTGGCYGACCGCACCCACAATATGCGCACGCTCGATTTCGTGCCGCCCGAAAAGCGGCGCCGGATCGCGCTCGAGACCATGGAGATCTACGCGCCGATCGCGCACCGGCTCGGTCTCAACACCACCTACCGCGAACTGCAGGAACTGTCCTTCAAGGTCGGCTCGCCGTTCCGCTACGCCACGCTCGAAAAAGCGGTCAAGGCCGCGCGCGGCAACCGGCGCGAGGTGGTCAGGCGCATCCTGGAGACGGYGCAGAAAGCGCTGGGCGACGCGGGCATCGTGGCCGAACTGTCCGGGCGCGAAAAGACCCTGTACAGCATCTACCGCAAGATGCACGACAAGCAGTTGTCGTTTTCGCAGGTGCTGGATGTCTATGGTTTCCGCGTGGTGGTGGAAACGCAGATGCATTGCTATATGGCGATGGGCGCGCTGCATGGCTTGTACAAGCCCATGCCGGGCAAGTTCAAGGACTATATCGCCATCCCCAAGATCAACGGCTACCAGTCGCTGCACACCACGCTGGTGGGTCCGTTCGGCACGCCGGTGGAGTTCCAGATCCGCACGCGCGACATGCACCAGATCGCGGAAGCCGGCGTGGCCGCGCACTGGATGTACAAGCACCAGGCCGACCAGGCCAACGACATCCAGCAGCAGGCCCACCAGTGGCTGCAGTCGCTGCTCGATATCCAGAGCCAGACCGGGGATTCGCAGGAATTCCTCGAGCACGTCAAGATCGATCTGTTCCCCGACGCGGTCTACGTGTTCACGCCCAAGGGGCATATCCGCGCGCTGCCGCGCGGCGCCACCGCGCTTGATTTCGCCTATGCCGTGCACAGCGACCTGGGCAACCAGTGCGTCGCGGTCAAGATCAACAACGAGCTGCTGCCGCTGCGCACCGAGCTCAAGAGCGGCGACATCGTCGAGGTGGTGACGGCGCCGTACTCCAAGCCCAACCCGGCGTGGCTGGCGTTCGTGCGCACCGGCAAGGCGCGCGCGGCAATCCGCCACTATCTCAAGACCACGCGGCTCGACGAAGCCATCCAGCTCGGCGAGCGCCTGCTGGAGCAGTCCGCGCGCCAGCTCGGCATCGAACTGAAGGCGCTACCGCAATCGGTATGGGACCGCATGGTGCAATGGACCGGCAACAAGCACCGCGAGGACATCTTCGCCGACCTGGCGCTGGGGCGGCGCGTGCCCGCCGTGGTGGCCAAGCGCATGGAAATCCTGTTGCAGGAACTGTCCGGCGATGTCGACAGCGCCTTGCTCGCCGCGGTGCAGACCTTCGCCGGCGACGAAGCGCCGGCGGTGCCGATCACCGGCGACGAAGGCATGTCGATGATCTTCTCGGCATGCTGCCGCCCGATTCCCGGCGACTCCATCGTCGGCTACCTGGGCAAGGGTGAAGGCCTGCAGATCCACGTGCAGGACTGCAAGGTGGCCAAGCGCCTGCACAGCAAGGATCCCGAGCACTGGATCGACGTGATGTGGGCGCGCAAGACCACGCGTGCCTTCGATGTCTCGATCAAGGTGATGGTGCGCAACGTCAAGGGCATCGTCGCCCGCGTGGCGGCGGACCTGACCTCGGCCGACGCCAACGTGGCGCACGTCGCGATGGAGCAGCAGGAGGGCGGCCACCAGGAAGCCACCTATATGCAGTTCATCATCCAGGTGCAGAATCGCCTGCACCTCGCGAACGTCATGCGGGCGCTCAGGCGCAATCCCGACGTGATCCGCATCTTCCGCGACCGCAACGACAGCTGACGTGCCTGCGGCCGGGGTTCACGCCTTGTCCGGTTGCGCAGCGGCCCGCGCCGGGTAGCGGACTTCCAGGATATCGATCTGCTCGACTCCGCCGGGCGTGCGCAAGGGGACGGTGTCGCCCTCGCGCGCCTTGATCAGCGCGCGCGCGATCGGGGAGATCCAGCTCACGTGGTTGCTGTCGAGGTCCACCTCGTCCATGCCGACGATGGTGATGGTGGTTTCCTCGCCCGCCTGGTTGGCGTAGGTCACCGTGGCGCCGAAGAAGATCTGGTCGTTGTCGCCCTGCAGGGAGGCGTCCACCACCTCGGCCTTGTCCAGGCGCCGGGTCAGGAAGCGGATGCGGCGATCGATCTCGCGCAGGCGCTTCTTCCCGTAGTGGTAGTCGCCATTCTCCGAGCGGTCGCCGTTGGACGCCGCCCACGACACGATCTGGACCACCTCGGGGCGTGCCGCATCGATCAGGTGCATCAGCTCGTCGCGCAGGCGCTGGTAGCCTTGCGCCGAGATGTAGTTCTTGCTGCCCGGCGGCAGCGGGGTTGCGCCTTCGGGGAGGTCGTCGTCCTCGTCGTCGGACGACTCTTTGACAAATGCCTTGTTCATGGTGTGAATCACTTCGAGAGGGCTCTCATTATAGAAAGTCCGGGTGCGCTGTCAGAAAAAGCGAAAAAAAGCACAAAGGGGGTTCACAAACTCTGAAAGTACGATATAATTTCCTTCTCGAGTGCGGCTGTAGCTCAGTTGGATAGAGTACTTGGCTACGAACCAAGGGGTCGTGGGTTCGAATCCTGCCAGCCGCACCACCTATTAAAAGGGCTTCCAGAAATGGAAGCCCTTTTTCATTTCTGGCTCCATTTTCTGCATTTCCGGGCTCCGTTTCCGGATCTGCTTGTCCCGCCCGAACTCCCCGATCCCCTCCCCGGTTCCGCCCATTCTACGTCGGCCTCGCTTCCGGCAATGCGCGCGCTCGCGCAAGCGATTCAGAGTCTTCGCATCGCGAGGGGGATTGCGGATCGCTAATCTCTGATCCGGCGCGCAACCGATGCGCGCTTGTCTCTCGATCGCTTCCGCGCAGCCTTGCTTCCGGCAGTTCGTGCAGGGCGATCGCATTCTCCGAACGCATCCCTTGGGAGCTTCCTCGATGCGACCTTTGCCCTGGTTCGTTCTTGCCTTGCTGTTTGCCATGCTGGCGGGCGCCGCCCGGCGCCCGCCACGTAGCCGCATTTCGTGTGTGCCACTGCCTGCGCCGGCTTGCCGCCCGGCTGGCAGGGGCAAGCCGCGCGGCGGCATTGCCGGGGGCGGCCCGATGCAGGCTCACGGCGAGCGTGCGTGCGGCTTGCTGCTTGGCCTGCTCCACGACGGACGCTTCGATGGCGACGTGCGCGGGCTCGGCACAGGTGCCGAGCCGCGCGCGCAGGCCCATGCGCTTGCCGATGGCTGGCATATCCATACGCCCGGCGAAGCGCGGGGCACGCTGGCCTGGTTGCTGGAGGAGGGGCATCGCGCGTTGTATCCACAGGTTTGCCGGATCCTGTTCACCGCGCCGCGCGCGGCGCGCGAGCGGGAGATCGTGCTGCTTGACCAGTTCTTCGATCCCGTGCGCCTGGCGCGGTGCATCGACAATCTGGAGCGAGCGCTGCCGGGGCTGCGCGCGGATGGCTTCGTCGCCTCGGGTGAGGACCTCGCTCGCGGCGTGCTGGCATGGGACATGAGCCGCGCCGTCCATGTCGCGCGCATGGCCTATGACTGCGGGATGCAGAGCGAAGTGCAGGCCTGGGCTGTGATCGAGCGCGCGGCGGCACAAGTGTTCGCGCAGTTCGCGTCGTGGGAGCATGTCATGCATAGCTATCTGCTCGGGCGTGCGATGTGGGGCGGCCCCGATGGCGGGCTCACGCACCATATGTCGTTTGCGAGAGCCTGCATCGACGATCCCGCCAGCCCCTGGCGCGCCACGCCTTACCCCGGCCGTATCGCGATGTAGGCCTACGCCGCCTTGCTTGCCCGCGACGCGCGGGCTAGGCTGGAGCGGAGGCGCGGCGCTTGTGCGCGGTGCCCGACGACAGGCAACCGGGGAGGATTTCATGAGCAATTCGGACTGGCGCGTCGAAGCCTATCGCGGCATGGATGTCTATGTCCTGGTGTCCCAGCAACGGACCGACGGCGTCGCCTCCGTCGGCGGTCTGGGCGAATGGCGCTACGAGGTGAGGGTGGCCCAGGAGGGTGCGGATCCGTCCGATGCGGGCGACACCGAGCGTTCGTCGGGCGACGGCGTGCCCTTCGCAAGCCGGCGCGCGGCCGAGGAGGCCGCTTTTGCCGCGGGCTACCAGATAGTCGACAAGCTCGTGGGGCGCGCGGAGGGGTAGCGCACGCATTGCTTCAAGCCTGGCCGAGGTCGCGCGGAGCCTCTCCAGGCGGCTTGGCGTGCCTCGGGGCACACTTCCCAGTGTTATTGCAAATTGCACAACATCGCATATCACGTCGTGATATGCATTCTTCTTCTGCGTTTGATCGCGATCATGATGGCGCATTGTGGGGCGCCCTACTCTGAAGCTGAAGCACGTGGCCTGTTCCGCGTGCAGCAGCACGGAGGTGCCATCATGCCGGAGTTCAACGGCTACAAGATCATCTACGAAGTCCAGTCGCTGCCCAAGGCGAAATGGGCAATCCTGGTCGAGGTCATCCGCACGCTGGACGGCGCGGTGGTGGCGAAGCGCCATAATCCGTTCCCGCTCCAGACCTTCGGTGCCAAGCTCGAAGCGCTGGACCAGGTCAATCGCTATCTCCAGGAATTGCTGGGAGGTCTGGCCGCCAGCGCACGCACGCCGCGCGGCAAGGCCTAGCCGAATTGCGTCGATCTCCTGCGCGCGGCCTTGCGCGCAGGCTCCAGACCGGCAATCTCAGCGCCGCCCCCGTCCGCCTCCGCTGCGCCCGCCAGGGCCGCCAACGCGTCCCGAGCCTCCGCTCCAGCTACCGCCGCCGTGATAGTAGCCATGTCCCATGCCGTGATAGGGGTAGCCACCACGATAGTGATACCAGCCGTGGCCGGGTCCGCGGTAGCCATGAGAGTGGTAGCTGTAGACGACGGCACCGCCGTAGAAACCGCCGTAGAACGGCAGCGGATAGTCATAGTCGTAGCCATACCCATACCCATAGCCGACCGGCGGATACGCGACGCCGGGCTGGTAGAAGCCGTAGGGGTCGTAGGGGCTGTATGGGGAATAGCCGTAGCCGTTGTCGTAGGTTGCGCAGGCGCCCAGCGATAACAGCGGGAAAGCCAGTAGCAGGCGGAGCAGGGCGCGGCGCATGGTGCGTTCACTTCAGCATTGGCTGCCCGGCGGACACCGGGCGATAGCGATTAGAGGCCGCCATGGCCCGGGAGGTTCAGCGCCGCGGCGCCGGGCAAGGACGCTGTGCCGGCTTCAGGCTGGCATCCTGGCGAGTTCGGCGGCACGCGCGAACGTATCGCGCACCTGCGGCTGGTCCTCGCGCTGCGCGGCCTCGGCGCGCGCATCGAGGCGCTCGACCAGCACACTCAGGTTGTTGCCAGCGGGTGCCGTCTTGCTCGCCGCGCACTGGCGGGCGGCTTCCTGCACGAGTTGTCCGAGTTCCTTGGCGATGTCGGCGCCGTCGAAGGCGCTGATCGACAGGGCGGAAATCTGCTCGAGGTAGAGGTTGACCAACGCTTCGTCGTGTACCGGTTCGGGCATTTCCGTCTCCTTCACATGATGGCCGGGTGAGCTTCATTGTAGTGGCCGGGCGGAGACCCGGCTGTCGGAGCGAGGCCTACAGGAAGAGCCGCATCCATCACCGTGGCCTGCTTGCGTGGCCCATCTTGCTCCAGATCAAGTATGCATTAAATGGAAATGATTCCTATTTGAGTGGCGGGGTGCTTTCTCATACAATCGGCGCTCGCCCGTCACGGCCAATCCCCAACCTTGCCCACTGTCTTGCCGAGGTACCCGAAATCATGATGCTGCAGATCCCCGATGTGCTGACGCCGGCCCAGGTGGCCCAATGCCGCGAACTGATGGACGCTGCGCAGTGGACCGACGGCAACGCCACCTCCGGGCACCAGTCGGCGCTGGCCAAGCGCAATCTGCAATTGCCCGAGGGCTCGCCGGTGGCGCGCCAGGTCGGCGACCTGATCCAGGACGCGCTGGGCGCCAATGCGCTGTTTTTCTCCGCCGCCCTGCCGCTCAAGGTCTATCCGCCGCTGTTCAATCGCTACGAGGGCGGGCATGGGTTCGACAACCATGTCGACAATGCCATCCGCCATCTGCGCGGCACCAGTTTCCGCATTCGCAGCGACCTCTCCGCGACGCTGTTCCTGACGGCACCCGAGGACTACGACGGCGGCGAGCTGGTGGTGGAGGATACCTACGGCCAGCAGCGCGTGAAGCTGCCGGCCGGCCATATGGTGCTGTATCCCGCCACCAGCCTGCACCACGTGAGTCCGGTCACGCGCGGAGCGCGCGTGTCCTCATTCTTCTGGATCCAGAGCATGGTGCGCGACGATGGCCAGCGCTCGGTGCTGTTCGAGTTGGACACGCAGATCCAGCGCGTGGCGCGGGCGCTGAGCCATAGGGAACCCGCCGTGGTGGGACTGACCGGGGTCTATCACAACCTGCTGCGCCGCTGGGCCGATGCCTGAGCCGGGAGGCGGAAAATGGGGCAGCGGGAGGGATGGCAGCGGGGAGGGAGATGCGGGGCGGGTACCGGATCTTTCGAGGCCGGCGCCCGCCGCTACGCTTCGGGCCGGTTGCCGGCCAGGGCGCTGCAGTGATGGAAAGCGGTGATGGTGAGCGGCTATTCTCGATCGCGCCGCTGCGGGGGCAACGGCACCATGGCAACACGCCGTCGCGCGGGTTTGAGGGCGCGGGTGGGCCAGAAGACGTAGGTGGTATGCGGATCCATCGGCTTGCCGAAGTAGGACACCCACACCTGCACGCCCTGTTCGGTTTCGGCAACGATTGCGGCCACTGCGCGGGCCGCGACTGCGGGAGACTTGAGCAAGGTGGCCAGTGCTTCGACGCCTTGGACTACGTGGTGTTTGACACCGCCGAACCACGCATACTGGCGCATGGCTGACAACAAACGCTTGGTCATGGACGCTAGTGTTTGGTTAGTGGAATTAGTGAGACAGGAGCTTACCCGCTTTGTTCAGCGCCAGGCGATGGGACTTGTCTATCGCTTTCCCTGAGTCATCGGACTACGTGCCGGTCGTGCGCCGCATTGACAAGCCGATGCGCGCGGATTAGCGTCGTCATCAGGACTGTCATGTCCGCCGGCCGTTTCCAGGAGCTTGCCGATGACCGAAGAGATGCTGATGCAACTGATGGTCGAAGTCGAGAAAGAGGACCCGATCGATTACGCCGACCTGCCCTTCGACGATGCCACGCTGCGCGGCCTGGTGTGCCGCCTGGTGGCGCAGCGCTCGAGCGCGATGGAGTCCGCGGGCATGCGTGCGGACGACCTCCTCGCCACCATGTGGGCGTCCACCGCCAAGCTGGTGCTGGAGAACATGGTGCTCAATGCGCGGCTGCTGACGCTGCAGGGCCTGCCCGGGTGATCAAGTGGATAATCGTCGCGGCGTATCTGGGCGCGGTCCTTTACGTGCATTTCCGCGGCAAGGTGAGGTTGCGCATCTGGCGCCAGCTGCTGGATCATTCGGCGCTGGTGGCGCCGGTCAACTGCTTCATGTACATCTTCTCCGGCGTGCCGCGCACGCCGTATATTCCCGTCGACCGGTTCCCCGAGCTCGAGAAGATCCGCGCCGCCTGGCCGCAGATCCGCGACGAAGGGCTGGCGCTGGCCGCGATGCGCAAGATCAAGGCTGCCGAGAAGAACGACGACGCGGGCTTCAACTCGTTCTTCAAATACGGCTGGAAGCGTTTCTACCTGAAATGGTATGAGGCGCGCCACCCGTCCGCCGAGGTCTTGTGCCCGCGGACGGTGGAACTCCTGCGCGGCCTGCCCAGCGTGAAGGCGGCGATGTTCGCCGAGCTGCCGCCCGGCGGCAAGCTCAACCCGCACCGCGATCCGTTCGCCGGTTCGCTGCGCTATCACCTCGGCCTGGCCACGCCCAACGACGACCGCTGCTTCATCGAGGTCGACGGCGAGCGCCATAGCTGGCGCGACGGCCAGGGCGTGGTGTTCGACGAGACCTACCTGCACTGGGCGGAGAACAAGAGCGACAGCAACCGGCTGATCCTGTTCTGCGACATCGAGCGCCCGATGCGTTTCGGCTGGGCCGGCAAGGTCAATCGCTGGATGGGTCGCAAGGTCATGACCGCCGCGAGCTCGCCCAACGAAGAAAGCGACCAGACCGGCATGATCAACCGGCTGTTCCGCATCGTCTGGGTGGGCGGGCAGTATCGCCGCCGCTTCAAGGCCTGGAACCGCCAGGCGTACTACGTGGTCAAGTTCGGCCTGATTGCCGCCGGCGTGGCGCTGATCGTGTATCTCTGAGGAAGCATCGGCGAGGCCGGCGCGGCGAGCGCCGCGCCTCGTCTCCCAGGCAGAAGGGCCGGCATTCGCCGGCCCTTCTGCCTTCTGTCTCCTGTCGTCCGCGCGCCTGCGCCGCGCCCTCGCTGTCTCAGCGGCGCCGGCGCTCGCGCTCGTCGTCCAGCGCCTCGTAGTAGGCGCGCTTGGCCTGGTACATGCGCGCGTCGGCAAGCTTGATCGCGTCGCTCAGCCGCTCGCCGATATGGCAGGTGGCGGTGCCGATCGACAGGCTCAGCGCGGTGCCGGGATAGAACTGGTTGTTGAGCTCCACCACCTGGTGGATCTGTTCCATCACGGTGGCCACGCCGCGCTCGTCGCGTCCCGGCAGCAGCACCATGAATTCGTCGCCGCCGACGCGCGCCACGCAGACCTGGTCGCCCACGGCCTTCTTCAGCGCCTCGCCGGTACGGCGCAGCAGCGCGTCGCCGTCGCCATGGCCAAGCTGGTCGTTGACCTGCTTGAGCCCGTTCAGGTCCAGCGCGATCACGCTGACCGGCCACGGCCCCTTGCGGCCCAGGCGCGCCAGCTCATCCTCGTAGTAGGCGCGGTTGTAGAGCTTGGTGAGCACATCGTGCTTGCCGAGGAATTCCACGTAGGCCTCGGCCTTCTTGCGCGCGGTGATGTCGGTCAGGGAGACCAGCACCTGGTCCCAGTCCGCCTCGTGGCCCGGAAAGACCGACCACTGCATGAACACGTCGACCGGCCGGCCATCCAGCGCGTAGTTGACGACCTCGCGCTGCTGCCACAGCCTTTCGTTCCACAGGTCGATCAGCTGCTCGGCGAACTGGATGCGCATATTGTCGCGGAACACATCGCCCAGGCGCGACAGCAGCTCTGCCTTGGACGAGGCGCTGAACATCAGGAGCGTCTGCTGGTTGACGTCGAGCACGCGGATTTCCTGCATGCAGCGCGAGATGAAATCGGGATGCACGTTGAGGAATGTGCGGAAATCCGTGATGCCCGCGCCGCGCACTTCGTCCAGCAGCAGCTTGACGGCGCTGAAGTCCTCCACCCACAGCGAGACCGGCGAATGTTCGAACAAGCCAAGCGCGTACTGCTCGCTGCGGCGCAGTTCGCGCTCGGTGGACACACGCACCGTGATGTCCTCGATGGACAGCAGTACGCGCGCCCAGGTGTCTTCGTGGCCGGGCATGACGGTCGCCTCAAGGCGGATGTCCAGCCGCTTGCCTTCGAGCGTGTAGTTGACGGTCTGGCTGGAAAAATGCAGCCCGCCGTCCCATAGCTGGCCAAGCTCCTCGACATGCTGGTCGAACATGTCGTCGCGGAAGACGGTGTCGAGATTGCTGACCAGGTCGGCCAGGTCGGAGGCGCGGAACAGGTCCAGCGTGCGCTTGTTGACGTCCAAGACGCGGATCAGCGCCGAGCACCGCGCGACCTCCCGCGGATGCTGGCGCAGGTAGCTGCGCAAGTCAGTGATGCCCCGTGCCCGCAGGACCTGGAAGTACTCGCGCACCGCGCTGAAGTCTTCGAGCCACAGCGAAACCGGCGCGAGCCGGAACAGGGTCTTGTATTCGTCGTCGATGCGCGACGCGTCGCTGGTGGCCGTCAATGTGTTTTTCTCCCTTTCCCGTTGGCGCGCCGGGCCGGCTGACCCGGTCGTCCGGGCCTTTGCCGGACCGCTGCCATGCGCGCACCGCCGATAGCATAGGGCAGCGGGGAGAAAAATGGGGAGGTGTGTGGCGTAAAAGCCTACGCGCAGCCGGGGGCCTTCCGTGTCGCGTTCGCGGCCACTTCGCGGCCACTTCAACGCCGCCTCGCGGCGACTCAGGCCTGGCGCGAGAGTTCGGCAATGCGGGCCGGCGCAAAGCGCTGCGGCGCGTTTTCCTGTTCGGCGATCAGTTGCAGCGTGGCTGCCTGCAGCAGCGAGCCGGCAGTCAGGTGCGAAGCCAGCTGGCGCAGCTCGTCGAGCTTGCCGCGGGCCGGGGCTTGGATGGAAGTCATGTCGCGCATGGTCTGCTCGGGAACAGCGGCCATGTTAGCGGCGACCGCGAACGCCTTGCTTTGCGCATGGTCATGTTCCGTGCGCGCGGCGCCATCGTCGCCGGTGTCCGGGCCGGGCCTGGCCGGCCTCGCTTCGGCGCGCGCCTTGCGGTGTGCCTGGTCGGCACGGCGCGCGGTGCACAGGCGCAGGGCCGAGCCGATCGAGTCTGCAGCGTGGGGGAGGGAAGGGAGTGCCATCTTTTCTCCTGGTAGGCGTCTTGCCACCTTCGGCAAGGCTCGCCAGTTTGCCGGCTGCCTCCGCCCGCGCCCAGCACGCTGCGATGAATGGCGGAATCGGTGGCGTGAACGGCGGGCCAGGCGACGGAGGCTGCCCCTGGCAAGCGCCGGGCCGTGGCCGGGCGGTGCCTAGCCCCTTGCGCGCGCCTCGCCGCGTCCGGTCCGCTGCGGCTTGCCGGCCACCCGTGCGGCCACGGCAGCCAGCGTGCGCAGCGCGCGTTCGATCTCCGGCGAGAACGGCATGCCGCAGTTCAGGCGCAGGAAATGGTCGAAGCGATTGGAGTTGGAGAACATGACCCCCGGCACCACGCGGATGCCGGCTTCCAGGGCCTCGTCGAACACGGCCTCGGAGGACACCGGCCCGGGCAGCTCCACCCACAGGTGCAGGCCGCCGTTTGGATTCGAGGCACGCGTGCCGGCGGGGAATTCGGCGGCGATCGCCTGCGCCACCTGCGCGCGCTGGCTGCGCAGTTGCTCGCGCAGGCGCCGCAGGTGGCGCTCGAAGGCGCCCGAGCCCATATAGTCCGCCAGCGCCATCTGCGCCAGCAACTCGTTGGGGCGCGACTGGCTGTACTTGAGCATTTCCACGCGGGCCTGCCAGCGGCCCGCGGCGATCCAGCCAAGCCGCATGCCGGGGGCGAGGATCTTGTGCAGCGACGCGCAGTGGATCACGCCGCCGCTGCGGTCCCAGGCCTTCAGCGCCGCCAGCGGCGCCTCCGTGTCAGCCAGTGCGGAGAAGCAGTCGTCCTCGATCAGCGCAATGGCGCGCTGTTCGCACCAGGCCACCAGCTGCGCCTTGTTGCTGTCCGGCATGATGCARCCCAGCGGGTTCTGCAGGTTCGGCACCACGACCACGGCGCGGATGTTGTCGTAGGTCTGCGCCGCCAGTTCCAGCGCTTCGAGCGAGATGCCGGTCTGCGGGCTGCTGGGAATCTCCAGCGCACGCATGCCCAGGCTTTCGAGGATCTGAAGCAGGCCATAGTAGGTCGGCGATTCCACGGCGATCACGTCGCCGGGCTGCGCCACTGCGCGCAGCGCCAGGTTGAGGGCCTCGGTGCAGCCGTGCGTGACGAGGATGTCCTCGGGCGCCACCGTGATGCGCGACAACAGCGCGTGCCGCGCCAGCACCGCGCGAAAGGCGGGGTGTCCGTCGGCATCGGCGGCACTGCCGAACAGCAGCGGGTGGCGCCGCAGCGCGCGTGCCGCCGCATCGCGCAGCGCCTGCGCCGGGTAGAGCGAGGGCGCGCCGCAGGCGCCGGCGAAGTTCACCGCCACGGAGTGCTGTCGCCCACGGGCGGTGATGGCAGAAATGCGCTCATGGATGCCGACATACTGCGCCGGGTCCGGCAGCGTGGCGGCTGGCTCCGCGATCGGGGCCAGCGGCTGGTGGCGCGCGGGCGGCGCGTGCCGCACGAAATAGCCCGAGCGCGGCCTGGCCTCCAGCAGCCCGTCGCTTTCCATTTGCCGGCAAGCCTGCAACGCGGTGGACAGGCTCACGCCATGCAGTTCCATCAGGGTGCGCACGGACGGCACGCGGTCGCCCGGCTTCAGCGTGCCGGTTTCGATGGCATGGCGATAGTGCTGCGCAAGCTGACGGTAGAGCGGGGCGGAGTCCATGCGGCATGGTGGCGCGGCGGCGGCCTGCGCAACAGATACAGATGTAGGTGTTCTGTATCGTAACAGATGATTTTTCGGTGTTCTGTTACGGTTCACCTCGTGCATCCGTGTGCCTGTTTTGCCSGGGGGCGGCCCGATAGTCTGGAGCCTTGCCATCACAGCACGGAGCCGCATCATGCAAGGCTATCGTTCAGACCCGACCGAATCCGCCGAACCTGTCATCCCTGCCGTGACGCCTGCGCGCGTCATGGCGCCCGCTGGCGCGCCGGAGGCCCAGCTGCTCGATCTCGAGACCAGCCGTATGCTGCGGTTTTATGCCAAAGCCGGCACCACGCTGTACCTGATGGAGGGCGAGCTCGAATTGTCCGGGCCGCCGCGCTGGCTCGCCGACACGATATGGCGGCAGCCGCAGCGCCTGGCGGCCGGCAGTTCGGTCACGTTGCCGGCAGGCTGGGTGGAAGTGCTGGCCAGGCGCGCCGCCACGCTGAGGCTGTACCGGCCCGCCGCGCAGCCGTGGCGGGCTCGCTGGCTGGGCCTCGCTGCGCGATTCCGGGCCGCCGCATCCCCCGCCGCACCGCAATGCATTCACGGAGAGCAACAAAAATGAGCGAACTTGCAATTTCCTATGACGACGTGGTCGAGGCCCACCGGCGGCTGGAGGGCGTAGCCCACCGCACGCCGGTCATGACGTCCGCCTTTGCCGACGCGCAGAGCGGTGCCCAGCTGTTCTTCAAGTGCGAAAACTTCCAGCGCATGGGCGCCTTCAAGTTCCGCGGCGGCTACAACGCCATCGCGCAGTTCACGCCAGCGCAGCGCAAGGCGGGCGTGATCGCGTTCTCCTCGGGCAACCACGCGCAGGCCATCGCCATGTCCGCCCGGCTGTTCGGGGTGCGCGCGGTCATCGTGATGCCGCAGGATGCGCCGGCCATCAAGATCGCCGCCACGCGCGGCTATGGCGGCGAGGTGGTGCTGTACGACCGCTATACCGAGGATCGCGAAGCCATCGGCCGCCGCCTGGCGGAAGAACAGGGCCTGACCCTGATCCCGCCATACGACCATCCGCACGTGATGGCCGGGCAGGGCACCGCCGCCAAGGAACTGTTCGAGCAGGCCGGCCCGCTGGACGTGCTGATCACCCCGCTCGGCGGTGGCGGGCTCCTGTCCGGCTGCGCGGTGGCCGCGCGCGCGCTGAACCCGGGCTGCCAGGTGATCGGCGTCGAGCCCGAAGCCGGCAACGATGCCCAGCGCAGCCTGCGCAGCGGCAAGATCGTGCATATCGACACGCCGGACACGCTGGCCGACGGCGCCCAGACCCAGCACCTCGGCAACCTGACCTTCCCGGTGCTGCGCAGCCTGGTCGACGATGTCGTCACGGTCAGCGACGCCGAGCTGGTCGAGGCCATGGCGTTCTTCGCCGGGCGCATGAAGATGGTGGTGGAGCCGACCGGCTGCCTGGCGGCCGCGGCGGTATTCGCCAGGCGGCTCGATGTCAGCGGCAAGCGCGTGGGCATCGTGATCTCGGGCGGCAATGTGGACCTGGCCCGCTTCGCGACGCTGCTGCAGCCGGCGCAGTCATAGCGCTCGGCACGCCTGCGGCGCTCAGGGCTGGGCGTCGCGGGCGCTCAGCAGGCCGTGCGCCACCATGTCCAGCGCGGGGCGCGTGTCGCCGTTCTTGTCGGTCCAGACCTTGGGCGTGAGGCTGCCCGCGAGCGCCACCGATTCGCCGTCTTCCAGCGCCAGCAGCGCGGCGCGCACCTTGTCGGCGAACGCGATCACGTTGACGATCACGGTGTCGCCGTCGCCGAGCGTGGCCTTGAGCCTGGCGGTGACGAACAGGCTGCCGCCCTGGCCGGTGCGTTCGCTGGCGTGGCCATGGAGGCGGCCGCTGACTAGTCCATCGATCATGGTGTTCCTTGATGGGTTGCTGTGAAAGGCAAGGGCGCGAAGGCATGCGCGCGGGTGTGCCGGGGTGCGGAAGATCTCACAATTTCGCCGCCGCGGGGCAGAGATTGCAGGGCCTGGCCCGAAAAACTATAAAATTGCGGTCCGGCCAGCCCGACGCTCACCCAGAGTGCAGTTCGCGTCCCATGCGGGGCGGACCTACCGGCCGCAGAATTCCAGGTTCCCATGCTACGTCTAAGTGAAGTCAAACTCCCGCTCGACCATGCCGAGAGCGATCTCGATGCCGTGGTGCGCGCGCGCCTGGCCGAGATCGGTGTCACGGCCGATGGCCTGACCGGGTTCACCGTGTTCCGCCGCGCGCACGACGCCCGCAAGCGCTCCGACATCAAGCTCACCTACATCATCGATATCGCGGTCAAAGACGAAGCCGCGGCGATCGGGCGCATGGCAGGCAAGCCCAACTGGAGCGTGACGCCGGACATGGCCTACCGCTTCGTGGCGAAGGCGCCGGCGCAAGGCACGACGCTGCGTCCGGTGGTGATCGGCATGGGCCCGTGCGGGCTGCTCGCCGGGCTGATCCTGGCGCAGATGGGCTTCCGTCCGATCATCCTCGAGCGCGGCAAGGAAGTGCGCGAGCGCACCAAGGACACCTTCGGCCTGTGGCGCAAGAGCGTGCTGAATCCCGAATCGAACGTGCAGTTCGGCGAAGGCGGGGCCGGCACCTTTTCCGACGGCAAGCTGTACAGCCAGATCAAGGACCCGAAGCACTACGGCCGCAAGGTGCTGGAGGAGTTCGTCAAGGCTGGCGCACCGGAAGACATCCTCTATCTCGCGCGCCCGCACATCGGTACCTTCCGCCTGGTCAGCATGGTGGAGAAGATGCGCGCGGAGATCTTCGCGCTGGGCGGCGAGATCCGCTTCGGTACGCGCGTCGAAGACGTCGACATCGACAATGGCAAGCTGCGCGGCCTCAAGCTGCACGACGGTGAATACCTCGAAGCCGACCACGTGGTGCTGGCCGTGGGCCACAGCGCGCGCGACACCTTCCAGATGCTGCATGCGCGCGGCGTGTTCATGGAAGCCAAGCCGTTCTCGCTGGGTTTCCGCATCGAGCACCCGCAGGGCCTGATCAACCGCAGCCGCTTCGGCAAGTTCGCCGGCAACAAGCTGCTCGGTGCCGCCGACTACAAGGTGGTGCACCACGCCAGCAATGGCCGTGCCGTCTACAGCTTCTGCATGTGCCCGGGCGGTACGGTGGTGGCCGCCGCGTCCGAGCCGGGCCGCGTGGTGACCAACGGCATGAGCCAGTATTACCGCGCCGAGCGCAACGCCAATGCCGGCATCGTGGTCGGCATCACACCCGAGGACTTTCCTGGCGGCCCGCTGGCGGGCATCGATTTCCAGCGCCACTGGGAAGAGCGCGCCTTCGAGCTGGGGGGGCGCAACTACAATGCGCCGGCACAGCTGGTGGGCGACTTCATCGCGCGCCGGCCGTCCACCGCGATGGGCTCGGTGGAGCCGTCGTACAAGCCGGGCGTCACGCCGACGGATCTCTCCGACGTGCTGCCGTCGTACGTGACCGAGGCCATCCGCGAGGCCTTGCCGGAGCTCGACAAGAAAATCGCCGGCTTTGCCATGCACGACGCGGTGCTGACCGGCGTGGAAACGCGCACTTCATCGCCGCTGCGCATCCGCCGCAAGGACAACTACCAGAGCATGAACGTGGAAGGCCTGTACCCGGCCGGCGAAGGCGCCGGCTACGCTGGCGGCATCTATTCGGCGGCCATCGACGGCATCGAGGTGGCGGAGGCCGTCGCGCTGAGCATCGTCAAGGGCGTGTGAGCAAAGCGCTGCCCTGAGCGAAGCGCTGCTTCAGGCAGCGCGTTCCAGCCAGGCAGCGGCGCCCAGCCCGGCCGCGCGCCCGCTGGCGAAGCAGGCGGTGAGCAGGTAGCCGCCGGTGGGCGCTTCCCAGTCCAGCATCTCGCCGGCGCAGAACACGCCCGGCATGGCGCGCAGCATCAGCCGGGCGTCCAGCGCCTCGAACGTGATGCCGCCTGCGCTGCTGATGACTTCGTCGATAGGGCGGGCGCGCAGCAGGCGCAGCGGCAGCGCCTTGATCGCGGCGGCCAGCCGCGCGGGATCGGCGAAATCTTCCTTCGACAGGCATTCACGCAGCAGCCCGGCCTTGACGCCGGTAATGCCCAGCTTGCTCTGCAGGTGGCTGGACAGCGAGCGCGCGCCGCGCGGGCGCTGCACCGCCTCGGCCACGCGCTCCGCGCTCAGGCCCGGGGCGAGGTCGAGATGAATCACGGCCTCGCCGGTGCTGTCCAGCAGGTCGCGCATCGGCGCGCTCAGCGCATAGACCAGGCTGCCTTCGATGCCGCCCGCGGTGATGACGAACTCGCCCTGGCGATAGTGCTGGTTGCCGTCGCGGTCCTGCAGGCCGATCGCCACGGCCTTGACCGRCTGCCCCGCAAAACGTGAGCCGAAGTGCTCGCTCCAGGCCACGTCGAAGCCGCAGTTGGCGGGGCGCAAGGGCGCCACCTCGACGCCGCGCGCCGCCAGCAGCGACACCCAGGCGCCGTCCGAGCCCAGCCGCGCCCAGCTGCCGCCGCCCAGCGCCAGCACCACCGCATCCGCC
>NZ_JBFTND010000135.1:0-20810 GCF_056397305.1 Cupriavidus sp. 05N40 | reverse complement strand
CTCAAGAAACGACTGACCACGAACAGACTGTCGAACGGCAGTCGTGTCGCCGCAAGCTTTGTGGAATCCCGCATATCCACGAACATGAACGCCGCGAATTGCTCATGCGGCATGACGTCCCACTGGCGCCGTTGCAGGAAGGCCGTGGATGCAGCCGGTGGCACCAGTGGCCACACGGAGAGGTCGTGGGTCGGCCGCAACTGGCAGGCGAGGCGCACTGTCTGCGAATCCGCTCCCAGCCGCTCCAGAACGCGCCGCTCTGCCTCGCCCGGCGCGGGCAGCGGTACATCGCTGAGCACGCGTACCCGGCACAACGTGCATCGGGCGCGGCCGCCGCAGGCGCTGGCATGGGGAACGCCGGCCATGCGGCTGGCCTCGAGAACCGAAAATCCGAGCGGTGCGAACACCTTTCGCCCGTCCGGATACAGAACGCAGAGGCGCCCGATCCGGCGCTCCCGCGCAGTGCGCACCAGCCGCGCTGCGAGCACCAGCAGCAGCGCGCCACCATCGAAGAGCAAGAAGTCGTTGCGCAGCTCGGTGAGCCAGAGATTCTGCGGATCTGTTCCGACGATCGCCGGCCGGGTTGCCGCTGCGCGCCAGACGGGATCTCGTGCAAGCGCGATCACTTCGCGTCCGCCCTGCAGGAAGCCTAGCAGCGCGAGCACCGGGAGCAGCACCGCGACGCTCAGCAGCACGCTCCGCCACGCCGCAAACCATGGTTTCAGCCGCAACCAGAACCAGATGCCGTAACACCCGTGCAGCCAGGCGACCACCAACAGCGTCAGCTGCACACGACCGAAGAACGGTGAGGTGATCCAGAACGAGTACAGCAACTGTGCGTAACCCTTGTTCAGGCCGAACGCGGCAAAGGCGACCCGCGTATTGACGACATGGTTGGCTAGCAGCGGCGGTATGCACAAGCCCAGGACGAGCTGCGCCACCTCACCCGGCGTCCAGTTCAGCGAGCGCCGTTCGTATAGCGCCCACAGACCCAGGAAGAAATGCGTCACCAGCGCGCTGTACAGCACGGCCGTTCCGAGCCATCCCTGCCAGATGAACTTCTGCACAAGCAGATCACGCTCCAGCCACGCGAGCGAGATATTCCCCAGCGAGTGATTCAGGAGGTGCGTCCCTACGTAAGTGAACAACACCAAGCCGGTGGCCAGCCGGACCGATCGGACACCCGCCGGCCGCAATCGTTGAAGATAGGGGAAGCGCGACATGCCGACTCTCCAGGCTCGCGATGCGCTAGTCTTGCCAGTCTTGATTACCCATCCGCCGCCGAGCCTCGACCTGGCTCCACGCGGCCGGCAGGCAAGAATCCCGAGCGCTCATCGACCCGCTCCGCGTTCCAGGATCTTGTACAGATGYGATCGAGAGATCCGCAATTGCTCAGCTGCGCGCTTCTTGTTGCCACCATGCCGTGCTATGGCATCTAGCACCGCGGCATAGGCAAGCTCGCTCATTCCCGCAGCTGGCTCGCTCGATATGCGAGGCGCGGGTGGGGGGAACGGCGGATCGTCCGCTTCGATATCCTCGTACGCTTGCGCATGCTCTTGCGCCGGCGGGTGCGCGTTTGCCTGGCTTTCCATGCCCGATGGCGTGCGTGCCGATTCGCCGCGGGCAAAATCGCCCACGCGCAGCGTACGGCCATCGCAGAATACTAGCGCTTCCTCGATGCGCTGGCGCAACTGACGCACATTGCCGGGCCAAGGCTGGCTGGCCAGGTGGCGCGCCACGTCATGGTCGATTTTTGGCGTTGGCATTGTGTTGCGCGCGCAGAAGGCGTCGACGAAGTGCTGCAGCAGCGCGGGAATATCCTCGCGCCGCTGACGCAGGGCAGGGATGCGCAACACCACGCCACTGAGTCGGTAGTACAGGTCGAGGCGGAAGCGCCCGGCGTCGATGAGTGCCGTAATGTCGCGATTGGTGGCCGAGACCAGCCGGAAGTCGACATGCTGCGCGCGGCGGCTGCCAAGGCGTTCGACCATGTGGTCTTCGAGCACCCGCAGCAGCTTGACCTGCATTTCCATCGGAATGTCCGCGACTTCATCGAGAAAGACCGTACCGCCGGCCGCGAGTTCGAGCTTGCCCGCCTGCCCTTGGCGCTGGCTGCCGGTAAAGGCACCGGGCGCGTGGCCGAACAGTTCGGACTCGATCAGCGTCGCGGGGAGGGCCGCCAGATTGAGGCTGACCAGTGGCCGCCCGCTTGCCGGATCGTGGCCGGCGCCGTGAATGGCGCGGGCCACCAGTTCCTTGCCGGTCCCGCTTTCGCCGAGGATCAGCACCGGCACGTCCAGGCGTGCCACGGTCTGGATCTCCCGGCGCAAGCGCTGCATCGGCGCGCTTTCGCCGATCAAGCCAAGTGAGGATGGTCTTTCCCGCAGGCCGTGAAACTCGCGTTGGTAGCGCGCTACCTCAGAGCGCAGTTCGGATAACTCCTTGTGCATGCGAACAAGGGCTTCCGGTCCCTTGAACATCACTTGGCCGATAGCCCCGACCACTTCGCCCCCCTCGCGGATCGGGATGCGGTTGACCACACGGCTGGCGCCGTCCAGTTGCTGCAATTGCCCGATCTCAGCCTTTCCGCTAACCACTACCTGCGGCAACCGAGAGTTCGGAATAATGTCCGCCGCCGGGCGGCCAATGCCCGCACCGGTGGCCAGGCCCAGGAATTTCTCGTGGACCGGGCTGATAAAGCGCACCCGGCCATCCTTGTCGACCACGGTGATGGCCTGGTATGGGGCGTTCAGGAAGTAATCCAGGATTGCGCCCGCGAAGGGCACCATACCCAGGAAGTCGAACAGTACCGCCTGCGTGTCGGCGTGGTGCAAGAGGATCAGTTGTTGGTCGTCGTCTTCCAGGCACAGGCCGATGTAGCGCTGGTCGACGGCTTCAACTGGGAAAAGCCTGCGGCCATTGACGACATCCGTCGCGCGTTCGCATGCAGATACCGCCGCGTCCGCGATGGCGGGATTGGCACAGACACCGATCGCCGTCACCCGGATCCCATCGCGCATCCTCACCAGGACGCCAAGGGTGATTCCGTCCATACCGGCTTTTCGTGTTTTCCCTGAGGACACTGCGCGATTCCTGTTGTGCCCATGCTGCGGACACTGTGTGTAGCCAATGCGGACATCATAACGTCGCCGAATAAGAATCTCAATGAAATCAAGGGCAAAACGCGTGTCTTGGTGTTGGCACGACTCGTGCACATTGATGTCAGCAAGGACAACACCGAATCGACAGGAGAAAACCGTGAGCTGGCAGCCTGAAATCGACGAACTGGCCTACCGCCGGCGCCTCGCCGCCAAAATGGGCGGGGAAGGTAAGGTGGAACGCCACAAGGCGGCCGGCAAGCTGACCGTGCGCGAGCGCATCGGCGAGATTGCCGACCCCGGATCGTTCCGGGAAGTGGGGGGACTCAGTGGCAGCGGCCGCTACGACAGCAACGGGCGGCTGATGGACCTCCTCCCTTCCAACCTCGTGATGGGCCGCGCGCAGGTCGGCGGGCGGCCGGTTGTGCTGGTGGGGGACGATTTCACCGTGCGAGGCGGTGCCAACGACGGCGCGGTCGGTGACAAGCTAATCCACGCCGAGAGGATGGCGCACGACCTGCGTCTGCCGATGATCCGGCTGGTCGACGGCACCGGTGGCGGCGGATCGGTCCGCAATATCGAGATCAAGGGCCACACCTTGATTCCGACCATGAAGGTCTGGCAACACGTGGTGGAGAACATGTCCGCAGTGCCTGTGGTGTCCCTGGCATTGGGCTCCGTGACAGGCATGGGGGCGGCGCGTGTGGCAGCCAGCCATTATTCGGTGATGGTCAAGGAGACCTCCCAGCTGTTCAACGAGGGACCGTCGGTGGTCGCGCGCGTCGGGCAGAACCTGACCAAGAACGAACTGGGCGGCAGCCAGATCCATACCCGCAACGGCGTGGTGGACGACGAGGTTGCCACCGAGCAGGAGGCCTTCGCGCGCGCACGCCGGTTTCTATCCTACCTGCCGGCGTCCGTCCAGGATTTGCCTCCGCGGATCGAGCCGGCCGACGATCCGGCCCGTCGCGACGAATGGCTGCTGTCGGCGATTCCGCGCGACAGCCGTGCCGACTACAAGATCCGCCCCATCCTGCAGGCCTYGGTGGATGTCGATTCCTTTTTCGAGATCGGCATGAACTGGGGTCGTGCCATTGTCACCGCCATGGCCAGGCTGGATGGCTGGCCGGTGGCTGTGATCGCCAGCGATCCGTCCTTCCATGGTGGCGGCTGGGACAGCGCCAGCGCAGAGAAATTCACGCGTTTCGTCGATATGGCCCAAACCTTCCACCTGCCCGTGGTCAACCTTGTCGATACGCCCGGGTTCCAGGTCGGCCTGGAGGCCGAGAAGGCAGGCGTCATACGCTACGGAGTACGTGCGCTGGCAGCCGTCTATCAGACCACGGTGCCCTGGTGCTCCATCATCCTGCGGCGCGCGTACGGCGTGGCGGCAGCCGGCCATCAGCACATGGGGCGGTTCAATTTCCGCTATGCGTGGCCATCCGCCAACTGGGGCGCACAGCCGATCGAAGGCGGGCTGGACGTGGCCTACAAGGCCGAGATCGAAGGCGCCGACGATCCCGTGCAGAAGCGCGCCGAGATCGAGCAGCGCGTGCGCAGCCTGGCATCGCCGTTCCGCAGCGCCGAAGCCTTTGTCATCGAAGACATCATCGACCCGCGCGAGACGCGCGCGCTGCTGTGCGAGTTCGCCAACCTGGCGGCTCCGCTGCGCGAGCCCGGCATCAGCCGGTTTGGCATCCGGCCTTGAGCAGGCCGTGGCGCAAGGCCCTTGCGCGCCCGACTTCAATGCCACCTGCGGCCAGCCTGTCGGCCCTGCCAGCACCATCACCGCTCTGCGGGCACGACACCGACATCGAAATACAAACGAGGAGACTGAATTGAAAAAAATGTTGATCGCCAATCGAGGCGAGATTGCGTTGCGCGTCCTGCGCGCCGCACGCGACCTGGATATCGGAACGGTAGCGGTCTATTCGCAAGACGACGTTGAGTCGTTGCACCGAATACTGGCCGACGAGTCAGTTGCGCTCGAGGGCGCAGGCCCGTCTGCGTACATCGACATCGCGGGCATCATTGCCGCGGCAAAAGCAACCGGGTGCGATGCGATCCACCCGGGCTATGGCTTCCTGAGCGAGCGGGCCGATTTTGCCCAGGCATGTCATGACGCCGGTATCGGGTTCATCGGCCCCGCTGTCGAGCACCTTGCGCTGTTCGGGGACAAGGGGCGAGCGCTCGAACTGGCGGCGCAGAGCGACGTGCCGGTCATGCCGGCCACGCGAGGTGCTGCATCGCTCGAGGAAATCACCCGCTTCTTTGACGAGCAAGGCGGCGCGGGCGTCGTCATCAAGGCTGTCGGCGGCGGAGGCGGTCGTGGCATGCGCGTGGTCCGTCACCGCGAGGACCTGGCGCAAGCCTATGCGCGTTGCCGGTCCGAAGCGGCTTCCGCATTTGGCATCGATGCGCTGTACGCTGAACGGCTGGTCGGTCGAGCACGCCATATCGAAGTGCAGATCGCAGGCGACGGGGCCCATGTCATCGCCCTCGGCGAGCGCGACTGTACCTTGCAGCGCCGTTTCCAGAAGCTGGTGGAGATTGCCCCCAGCCCGGTACTCAGGCCCCAGCTGCGCGAGCAGATCATCAAGGCGGCACTCCGGCTGGCGCGCCGCGTGAACTATCTGAGCCTGGGCACCTTCGAGTTCCTGGTCGAGGAAACCGAGTCGGGCGAGCAGAGGGATTTCGTCTTTATCGAGGCCAATCCCCGCTTGCAGGTCGAGCACACCATCACCGAGCAAGTCACCGGAGTCGATCTTGTGGCGCTGCAGATCGGCCTGGCCGCGGGGCGCACCCTTGGCGATCTCGGCCTGGATCCCGCTTCGCCGCCGCAACCGAGGGGATACGCGATCCAGGTGCGTGTCAACGCGGAAATGACCGACGCGCAAGGTCTTGCGCGCCCGGCGCACGGTCGCCTGGAGCGCTTCGACCCGCCCTCGGGCCCCGACGTTCGCGTCGACACGCACGGCTACAGCGGCTATGAGCCGTCGCCCAACTTCGACACCTTGCTGGCAAAGCTGATTGTGAGCAGCACGACGCCGAAGTTCGACGCCGTCGTGCGGCGTCTGCAGCGCAGCCTTGCCGAATTCCGCATCGTCGGCGTGCCGACCAACCTGAACCTGCTGCGCGCCCTCGTGCAGCGCGATGACTTCCTTGCACAGAATGTGCATACCCGACACTTCGAGCGGATACTGCCGGAGCTGGCTGCATCGGCCGAAGCCATTGCGCAAGCCGGGCACGCGCAGGAAGCGCTGCTTGGGGGCACAGCCCGCCCAACGCAGGCGCTCGCGGCGCGGTTGCCCGATGCCGAAGAGGAGGTCGGTGAAGGGCTGGTGGCAATCCGCGCGCCGCTGACCGGCCGTGTGGTGGAAATCTCCGTCCGGCTGGACGATATCGTCCAGCCGGGGCAGACGGTCGCCGTGCTCGACGCCATGAAGATGGAGCATGCGATCGCCGCGGAATGTGGCGGCCGTGTGGTCGACCTGCGGCTGGAGAAAGGCGCCCTGACGTCCGAAGGCCAGGTCCTGATCGTGCTGGAGCAGGTCGAGGCCGACGGGGTAGCGGTGGTTGCCGCCCAGCAGTGCGATCCCCACGCGATCCGTGCAGACCTCCAGCGTGTGCTGGACCGGCATGCCTACCTGGCTGATGCCGCGCGGCCGGATGCCGTCGCGAAGCGCCGCTCGCGCGGGCAGCGCACGGCGCGGGAGAATCTCGCCGACCTGTGCGATCCGGATACCTTCGTCGAGTATGGCGCACTGGCGCTGGCGGCGCAGGCGTCTCGCCGCAGCCACCAGGACCTCATTGTCAACACCCCTGCGGATGGCCTGATCACCGGCATCGGCAACATCAACGGTGAGCTGGTCGGCAAGGAGCGGGCGCGCAGTGCGGTGATGGCGTATGACGCCACGGTGCTGGCCGGAACACAGGGCAAGCGAAACCATATCAAGACAGACCGCATCGTCGAGGTGGCGCTGCGTGATGAGCTACCCCTTGTGCTCTTTGCAGAGGGCGGTGGCGGGCGGCCCGGCGACGTGGACTTTCCGTCGGTGTCCGGGCTGTATCAGCCGTCGTTTGCCGCCTTCGCCGATCTTAGCGGACATGTCCCGGTCGTCGGCATCGCCTCGGGGCGCTGCTTCGCCGGCAATGCAGCCTTCCTGGGCTGTTGCGACGTCATCATCGCCGACAAGTCCGTCAACATTGGCATGGCAGGTCCGGCCATGATCGAAGGCGGTGGCCTCGGCATCTTCCGCCCCGAAGAAGTCGGGCCGGCATCGGTGCAGTTCGCCAATGGCGTGATCGATGTTCTGGTCGAGAACGAGGCGCAAGCCGTGCGGGCGGCAAAGCACTATCTGTCCATGTTCCAGGGGCGCGTGGCGCACTGGAGCGCGCCAGACGCATTGGACCTGCGCCATGTCGTACCCGAAAACCGGCTGCGTGTGTACGACATCCGCAAAGCGATCGAGGGCATCGCGGACATTGGCACTGTGTTGATGCTGCGCGGCGGGTTCGGGGCGGGCATCCACACGGCGCTGGCTCGGGTGGAGGGGCAACCGGTGGGCATCATGGCCAACAACCCGTATCACCTCGGCGGTGCCATCGATGCCGATGCCGCGGACAAGGCGGCGCGCTTCATGCAGCTTTGCGATGCGCACGGGCTGCCGATCGTATCGCTGATCGACACCCCGGGGTTCATGGTGGGGCCCGACATCGAGGCCCAAGCCCAGGTTCGCCACGTGTCGCGCATGTTCCTCACGGCCGCGAAGCTGCGCGTCGCCTTGCTGGCAGTGACCTTGCGCAAGGGCTATGGACTTGGCGCCATGGCCATGGCGGGCGGCGGCTTCCGCTCATCGAACTTCACCGTCTCCTGGCCGACCGGCGAGTTTGGTCCGATGGGCCTGGAAGGCGCTGTCAGGCTGGGCTTCAAGAAGGAGCTGGAGGCGGTTCCGGACGGGCCCGAGCGCAAGGCGCTGTTCGAGAAGCTGGTCGCACAGTCCTACGAGCGCGGCCACGCGATCAACACCGCAGCCGCGGTGGAGATCGATGCCGTGATCGACCCCGCCCAGACACGGAAATGGATCGTCCAGGGTATCGGATCTGCCGATGTGCGCAGCCGCAGGGAGCGCCGTGCGTTCATCGATGCATGGTAAGCGCCAGACCTGACGAATCCCCAAACAGAGCCAAGAGGTTTCCATGATCAACAATGGTCCTGACCCGTCGCAACTGGCGCTGGGTGGATTGCGCGTACTGGAGGTCGGCACCGGACCGGYGCTTGCGTACGCTGGCAAGTTGTTTGCCGATTTCGGTGCCGAGGTCATCAAGGCGGAAAGCCAGGCTGGCGACGCATGGCGGCAAATGCCGCCCATGGTCGGCGCCCCGGGCGCCGCGCAGCCGGAAAGCGCGCTTTTTGCCTGGTTGAATACCAACAAGCGCAGCGTCACCGCGGATGCCGGAAACGCCGAGGACACCGCGTGGCTGGCACAACTCGCGCGGACCTGCGATGTCGTGCTCGATGCCCGCGCCCTGAGCGAAGGTCCAGGCATCCTTGCCACGCCGGTCTGGGACGGGACGGCTGGCGAGCAGCGGGAGCACGCGCCGATCGAGGTGGCGCTCACCTGGTTCGGCGAGAGCGGRCCCTACAGTCAGTATGCCGGCGCCGAAGCCGTGTGCCGCGGGCTCGCCGGGGCCGTGCACGGCAGTGGCCCGATAGAAGGGCCGCCGCACATGCCACACGACGTGCATAGCGCAGTCGTTGTCGGGCTGGCCGCCTTCTCCGCCGCTGTCGCCGCCCTGATCGGAAGCGGGCAGGGCAGCCGCCGCTACGTGCTGAGCGCGCACGAGTGCATCTTCAGCGTGGTCGAGATGGAAGCGGGYATGGTGCAGGACAAGCGCCATCCGCTGCGGCGCCTTGGTGTCAACCGGTTTTGCGGCACGCATCCGGCCGGCATCTACCAGACCGCGCAGGGGTGGATTGGCATCTTCACGCACACGCTGCCACAGTGGAAGGCGCTGTGCGATGCCATCGGGCGCCCCGACCTGGCCAGCGACCCTCGCTTCGCCAATGGCCAGGAGCGGATGGCCCGGGCGGATGAGATCGACGAGTTGCTGACGACGGCATTCCTCACGAAGACAGCCCGGCAGTGGTTCAATATCCTCGGCGAAATGAAGCATCCAACGGTGATCGTGCCGACCATGGAGGCATTGCTCGGCCAGGAGGTGCATCGGCAGCGCAATGCGTTCGTCCCGGTCGATGCGGGCGGCGTCACGTTCGAAGGTCCCGTCGTGCCGCTGCGTCTCGATGCGGCGGGTCCGTTGCTGGGCGGGGCGGCTCCGGCAAAGGGGGCGCACGATGTCCACTATCGGACATCGGGCCTGGAGCACCGCCCCCGGCTGCAGCTCATGCGCACGACGCCGGAACGACAGCCGCTGCAAGGCATGCGCATCATTGATCTGACGATGGGGTGGGCGGGGCCGCTCGCGTCCCGGACACTGGCCGACTTTGGCGCGGAGATCATCAAGGTCGAAAGTACCGGCTACCCCGACTGGTGGCGCGGTGCCAATTTCACTGAAGAGTTCTATCGGGACCGGCTGTACGAGAAGAATTCCAACTTCAACCTGATGAACCGCAACAAGCTGGGCATCACCCTGGACCTGACGCGCCCGGAAGGAAAGGCGTTGCTGCTGCAGCTGGTGGAACGCGCGGACGCGGTCATCGAGAATTACTCCGCCGAGGTCCTGCCGAAGCTGGGGCTGGACTATGAGGCACTGCGGGCGAGGAATAGGCGGCTAGTCATGCTTTCGATGCCTGCATTCGGCCTCGGCAACGCGTGGAGCAATACGCGCGCTTACGGTGGCACGCTGGAGCAAGCCAGCGGCCTGCCTCTGTATACAGGGCACCCTGACGGGCCGCCGGCCATGACCTCGTACGCCTATGGCGATCCGATCGGCGGCCTGAACGCCGGGGCCGCGATCCTGCTGGCGCTGTTTGCGCAGCAAGCCACGGGTGAGGGGCGGCATATCAACCTGTCACAGGTCGAGGCCATGTTGCCGATGGCAGCGCCGTTCATCCTGGAGCAATCGACTTCCGGCGCCGTTGCTCCCCGTCAGGGTAATCGCCATCCAATGTGCATTCCGCATGGTTGCTTCCGTTGCGCAGGCGACGATGCGTGGATCGTCCTGACGGTGACTGACGCACGTTGGCCAGCCCTGTGCCGCGCAATCGGAAGGGCTGATCTCGCCGTCGATCCCCGGCTTGCGCAGGCATCGGGGCGGCGGACGGAGCAGGACAGGATTGACGAAGCGATCAAGTCCTGGTGCGTGGCCAGGGATCCTGAAAACGCAATGCGCCTGCTGCAACAGGCTGGGATCGCAGCCGGCGTCGTTCGTCCCATGTCGCAGGTGCTACAGGACAACCACCTGCATGCGCGCGGATTCTGGCGTGAAGTCGAACGCGCCCACATCGGCACGTATATGGCCAGCACCGCCTGGTTCCGGTCCGGAAAACAGCCCATGCCCATCCGGAACGTCGCGCCGACCTTGGGCGAACACACGGAAGCGGTGTTGACGCGCGTGCTTGGGCTAAGTCCACACCAGATCGCGGACCTGGAGCGACAAGGAATCACCGGTACGGTTGCGAAGCCGAAGCACGCGAAGGCAATGCCATAAGGCCAGCAAGTACTTCGAACACTATTACGACGAAACGGAGACGAAATGAACGAATACAAATGCATGCCGCGTTGCCATTCCAGTGCGAAAGCGGGAAAACTCAGCGTTGCGGCAGCCGCGCTGGCCGTCCTGGCGAGTGTGCTGTCCGGTCCGGCCGCAGCGCAGGCTGCCAGCTGGCCCAACAAGCCGATCAGGATGATCGTTCCATTCCCGGCGGGGTCATTCACCGACACCGTGGCGCGCATTGTTTCAGAGCGTCTCACCAGGTCTTTGGGGCAGCCCGTGGTCGTGGAGAACAAGGCGGGAGCGAACGGACTGATCGGTGTCGCCGAGGCTGCGAGGGCGGCGCCCGATGGGTATACCTTGCTGGTAACAAACTCCAGCAGCATTACCATCAACCCTCACATATACAAAAAGGGTAACTACAAGCCTAAAGATTTTTCTCCTGTCACCCTGGTCCTCGAAGCCCCGTTTATTCTGGTGACGAACCCGGAGTGGTCGCAGAAAAACTCAGTCGATTCGGTAAAAGAGCTGGTTCGATTCGCGACACAGAATCCCGGCAAGGTCAGCTATGGATCCGCAGGTCCAGGCAACATTGCGCACCTCAGTTTTGCCATGTTGAACAATAGGGCAAAGATCAAGACTACGCATATCCCGTATAAGTCAGCTGCGCAGGCAGAGATGGCTGTGATCAGCGGTGAACTGGATACCGCCTTTGATACCTGGGGCGCGCTGCCTCAGATCAAGGCGGGCAAGCTCAAGCCCATCGCCGTCAGTTCGTCGAAGCGAATGGCACAGTTGCCGGACGTGCCCACGCTGGAAGAGCTTGGCATCACGCCATTCAACGTGACTTTCTGGATCGGGATGCTTGCCCCGGCCGGCACGCCGCCGCAGATTGTCCAGAAACTCCATTCGGTCACAAATGGCGTCCTCGACGACGACAAGGCAAAAGCGGCGCTGGGCCAGCAAGGCGAGGTCGTCATGATCGATCCGGCGAATTTCGCGAAGCGCGTCGAGAAGGAAGACGTCAATTGGGGGGCTGTCATCCAGCGCGAAGGCATCTCGCTGGATTGAGTTGATCGTCAGATCAGGTCGGGGAACCGTGGCGAAGCCTTCCGCAGGATACGGCGCAACGGTTCCGCGGCTAAATTCACGTGGAGGGCTGCTTGCCGGAACCAAAGATATCGATGAACCCCCCTCTACGCGTGGCGGCGTGCCCCAGCGCCGCGCGCACGCGTGGCGATAGCAGGGCGGCGAGCTCATCGGCGTTCCGGTAGCCGTCCATCGTCGGCGAAACCGCCGAGCCGGACAAGCCGGCGGGGTGAAGGTAGATTTCCCCGACGCCGGGCGGCAGCGTCGCGAGGATGGATAGCATTGCCGCCTCGTCCATCCTGCCGCTTTGCTCCATGCCAACCACATAGTCGTTGTGGGCGATCCCGGCCGCATCGAGCCGCCACCGCAGCAGGCCCAGCCAGGGGCGCAGGAGCAGCGGGGCGTTGAGGTCGCTGGGCAGCCGCATRGCGCTCAAGCCGAACTCCCGGCCAATGCGCAGCACCAGCGTGAGCACGGTGGGGTGCAGGTGGAAATGCTTGTGGGTGTTGACGTGGTCAAGGGTCAGCCCGGTGGCGGCGAACGCTTCGAACTGTGCGCGGATCTCTGCGGCGAGCTGGCGCCGCACGCCGGGCAGGAAGAAGAAGCGGCATCCATCGCGCGCCATCGCCGAGCCAAAGCGCCCACCAGAGTCCACCAGGTCGGGAATGCGCTCTGGCGGCAGCGTGGCGAGGCCATCGGCCAACACGAGGTGCAGTCCCACGCGCAAGCCCGGCAGGGCGCGCGCGCGCCGCACCGCATCGGCCGCGGCGGGTGCGCCAACCATCAGGCTTGCCGCGTTGAGTACGCCGTCCTTGTGCGCCAGTTCGACGCCCGCATTGACACTGGGGTGCAGGCCGAAGTCATCGGCCGTGACGATCAGTGCCCGTTGCGACGCCTTGGTCTTCGCCTGTCGCCTGCTCATGCCTCGTGCGAGCGCAGGAAGCGGAAGAATTCCACACCTTCGCGCAGGCGTCGCTTCATCATCTCCCAGCTACCCAGCATCTCGCGCACGATCTCCCAGATCTTGCGCGGCCGGAAGTAGAAGCGCTTGTAGAAGACTTCGACGCCGTGATAAATATCCTCTTTCGACAGGTGTGGATAGCTGATCGCCGCCAGTTGCACGCCCTTGTCGTTGACCAGGTTGATCACCTTGTTCTCTTCCAGCCAACCGTTTTCCACTGCCTGCCGGTAGAGGGTGGTCCCGGGGTAGGGCGCGGCCAGCGAGACCTGGATCGTGTGCGGGTTGATCTCGGTGGCGTAGGCGATGGTCTTCTCGATGGTCTCCCGCGTCTCGCCCGGCAGGCCGAGGATAAACGTGCCGTGGATGATGATGCCGAGCTTGCGGCAGTCTTCGGTGAAGCGGCGCGCGATATCCGTGCGCAAGCCCTTCTTGATGTTCAGCAAGATCTGGTCGTCGCCGGATTCGTAGCCCACCAGCAGCAACCGCAGCCCGTTCTCCTTCATGATCTTCAGCGTGCTGTAGGGCACGTTTGCCTTGGCGTTGCAGGACCATGTCACGCCGAGCTTTCCCAGGCCCCGGGCGATCTCTTCCACGCGTGGCTTGAAGTCCGTGAAGGTGTCGTCGTCGAACATGATCGCCTTCACCTCGGGCATGTTCTCCTTGATCCACTTGACCTCGTCGATGACACTTTGAGGCGAGCGCGTGCGATAGCGGTGCCCGCCCACGGTCTGGGGCCAGAGGCAGAAGGTGCAGCGCGAGCGGCAGCCGCGCCCGGTGTAGATCGAGACGTAGGGATGCTTCAAGTAGCCGATGAAATAGTTCTCGATCGTCAGGTCGCGCTTGTAGACCGGGGCAACGAATGGCAGCGCGTCCATGTCCTCGATCATCGGCCGCGCGCCGTTGTGCTCCAGGGAGCCGTCCGGCAGCCGGTAGCTCAGGCCGGCGATGTCGCACAGCGGCTTGCCGGCGGCCACGTCCTGGCAGGTGTAGTCGAACTCTTCCCTGCACACGAAGTCGATTGCCGGGCTGGCGCCAAGCGTGCCGCCCGGATCGACGGCCGGCTTCGCGCCGACCATGCCGATAAGCACCCCTGGCCGCCGTGCCTTGAGCGCCTCCGCGAACCGGGCATCCATCGGAAAGGACGGCGTGCTGGTATGGATAATGACCAGTTCGTAGTCTGCGGCGATGTCCAGCGCGACCTCGGTGTGCATGCCCTCGGCGGGCGCATCCAGTACGCGGCTGCCGGGAACCAGCGCGGCGGACTGGGCGAGCCAGGTCGGGTACCAGAACGACTTGACCTCGCGCTTGGCCTGGTACCGTGAGCCCGCGCCGCCGTCAAAGCCATCGAAGGACGGAACCTGTAGAAACAGCGTTTTCATAGGGACCTTGGCGGGTGTCTGTCGGATCGGATCAGGGGCGATTGCGAGTCGGGCAGCCCATTCGCAGCGGGCTCGGCGCGCAGCGATCCCGATGGGACGCTCGTGGCGCCACGCCTGGGGGTGGGGGTATCGTGCAAGGGTAGCCACCGGTCGCGCCAGCATACCCGGGAGCCGGCCATGGCGGCACACCACACCGCGAGCAGTAAGGCGTCGCGCAATGGGGCGAGCAAAGCAGCCCCGGCTTCATGCGCGACTACGCTACGCGCCAGCGCGCCGACCAGCAGCGCCGTCAGCGTCACGGGTCGTGGAGACAGCCAGCAGCCCAGCAGGAGCATCGGCCACGTGAACGTCAGGAAGGTAAAAGCAAAGCCCACGGGATTCAGCGAACGGATAGTACGCATCCACCGCAGTTCGTGCGTCCACCATGCCCTCATGCTCGTTTCCGTCACATCGGTGCTGACCACAACGTCGGACAGGACCGTGCGCAGCCCGGACCGGCGCACCAGTTCGCCGAGCCAGAAGTCGTCGGCCAACCGGTTCGACAGCGCTGCGAATCCGCCGACGCGCTCGAGCGCATCGCGCCGCAGCGCGATGGTCGCGCCGAAGGAAAAGCGGCGGGAACCCCCGCGATGCGCGACGCGCACCGAGGGCGCGAACCAGTCGTCGATGAACCGCGCGCCGATGCGCGACCAGAAGCCAGCTACCGCGTTGCCATGGTACAGGCAGGTCACTACCCCGACGGCGGGGTTGGCCAGGGGTGCCGCCACGCGCGCGAGGTAGTCCGGGCCCACGGCAATGTCGCTGTCGGCGAGCACCAGCCAGTCGTGGTGCGCGCTCGGCCACAGGTTGATCAGGTTGCTGACCTTCAGGTTGGTGCCGTGGATACGAGAATCGACGACTACGTCAATGGCGCGGGCCGGATAGTCCGCTCGCAGCCGCTCGACGACGTCCAGTGCGGGGTCGTCCGGACGCTGCACACCGAACACGATCTGGTAGTCGGGATAGTCCTGCTGGCAAAGTGTCGCCAGGTTTTCAAAGAGCCTGGGCTCCGCCCCGCACAGCGGCTTGAGCACGCTGACCGGCTGCAAGTCAACGCCGTCCGGCGAAGCGTGGGAGGCAGGCGTGCCGTGACGGCTGATCCACGCCGCCGCCACGGCGTAGGCCGCACCAATCCATGCCACCACGGGACCCGCAAATGCGCACAGCGTCATTTGGCCACCTCCGCTCAGGTGCTCGAACCTCGGCCCAGATTGTATGGAAGAAGAATTAAGGAAAAATTAAGGCGGAATCTCCGGGATGCGGTTTTTATAAATAAGATTCGTTTGTATTAAATTTAAGTCAGGCAATGTATTAGATTGACAATCGTCAATTGTAAAATGCGCCCGGAAACCCGTTCTTTGCCAGTGGAGACAAGACCCGCTTCATCGATGCTAATGATCCATCCTGGCCAAATCAACTGTTATAAATACGAGGGTTGAGATAACCATTCTTATTTGCATTTTCAACTAGCCCTCGAGTTATCCGCGAGCCGGGGAGATCGCGGGAGTCGCAGGTGGCGAAAACAGCATGTGGATATGCCATTGCTCTCTTTGTCGGGCTGCATTTCCACCATGACAGCCGGGACTAATCAAACTGACCCGGAGGCGCCGGTCTCCAAGCGGAGAAGAGGATTGCCTGCGGTCAGGTTAGCGCGCTATGCCGAAATTTCGCAAAGGCACCAAGGGCTCTGAGAGACCGTTGCGATGATTATTGGCGGCGGGCGGCTGGCACCTGCAGAACGCGTGTCTGCCCTAAGCTCGGCTTTGCCCGGGAAGGATTTTTGCCGTAAAGCCTGGCAACGCTTGCGGGGTTTCACAAAAGTAAAAAAGATAGGGTCTGGCTGAGAACGCCTGTCGGGATGAACCGCAAGCGAGTTATTGCTTGGCTGCACAACTTAAAGAGATCGCTTCGAACGCCTTGGTCTCATCCATGAAACTTTCCGGGCAAGCGCTTGTTGCGCGCGGCGCTGTGAGTCCCAGCGCATCGTTGGAGGGTAGGGCGGGAGAGCGCGAATCGGGATTTCTCGTTCCGGCAGATCGCAGCCGAGTGTCTCGGGAGCAAGAACATGTACGTGCGGGAGAACAAGGTGTTGGTCGCCCACCTGGTCGCGCTTGGAGACTTGGGTGGAGGAGACGCCGACCGCCGGTTTCCGTGCCCACGGCGTGATCGAGGACGATTCCTTACGGACTGCTTGAGTTTCTGGGACAGTTGGCCTAGCATTTGCCCTGACTCACAGCAGTTTTACCCAGAGCCCGCCTTTTGCGGGCTTTCGCGTCTCCGGCCTACGAAAAGGAGTCGAGATGGCGAAAGGAAGGGCATACCGCCGCGCGCAAGTCGCACGGCTGAAGGTGTATCGGCGCAACTACCTCTGCGGCCTGCGCAACGAGCGGGAAATCGGCCGAGCCGTGTGGACGCCGACGCTGTGCAGTTGCTGGATGTGCGGCAACCCGCGCCGCCATATGGGCGAGCGGACGATCCAGGAGCGCCGGTTCATGCAGGAGCGTGTGGAGGAAGAATGACGCAAGCCCGCATGGTTCGCCCAACGGGCTCTTGGTTGTGGGGTGGCCCGACCAGTCGAGTCCGCAATCCTTCTCAGCCGCTCAAGTTAAAGAGCACAGATGCCCACATCTGTGCGGTATATTCGAACGATTAACATCACACTCAAGCACGAAGGCATGGACAAGAAATCGATTCGGGTATCGTATGTGGGGCTACCTGGCGACCTCAGTGTCCTCAAACTGAAGCGCTACCTGAGGGCAGCAATCGCCGATGTGGCTGCAGGTAGTGACAATGAAATCTTGCTGGTCAAGGTCCTGGTGCCGCAAGCGCTGGGCCTCAAAGCCGGGGAAAAGCTGTTCGACAAGATCCTGCAAGGCATTGTCGATAGCGATCCGAGGGTAAAAAGAGTGTCGGTCGAGTTCATTGATGGTGAAGTCACCCCCGAGAAGATCGCTGCGAGCGAGGCGCGAACGAAGAAGGAAATCGACGCCTATGGGCACTTGCTCGAAGAAGCGAACGATGACGACACTGCCTGACCAACGCTCGCATGGTGGCTGCTAGATTTCTTCCAGTGATCCTGAATTTTTTGTCTTCACCGTGAACCTTTCCAACCTGGAGCGCCAGCTCGTCTTTCTTCGAGAGATTGACCGGCTGAAGAGCGTCGTACGGATGTCGCCGCTGATCGATCGGTCGCGTCGAGAAAATAGTGCCGAACATTCCTGGCATCTCGCCATGTATGCGCTCGTACTGTCAGAGCATGCAGCAGCGCCTGTCGACGTGGTCCGCGTCGTGAAGATGCTCCTCCTCCACGATATCGTAGAGATCGATGCCGGCGATACGCCGTTCCATGATCCGTCGATGCATGCCGGTCAGGCGGAACGGGAACATCTGGCGGCGGAGCGGATTTTTTCTTTGCTGCCGGATGCGCAGGCCGCCGAGTTTCGCAATCTTTGGTCCGAGTTCGAAGCGGCGGAGAGCGACGATGCGAAATTCGCCAAAGCGTTGGATCGCTTCCAGCCGTTGCTCCATAACGTCGCAACGGACGGTGGTACCTGGGCCGCGCATCAGCTCAATGAAGAACAGGTCTTTGCACGTTACGGGCCGCCCATACAGCGTGGCGCGCCAGCCCTCTGGGAGGAGGCCGCCAGGCTCGTACAAGAACATTTCAGCAATCCACCTGCCGAGAAATCTGGTCCTTGAAGGGGGCTCGGCGATGATTGCGCCTGTTGCTGGTGGGCATGCTGGCGCCACGCACCCGTTGCAGAGAGTCCTGAGTTTAGAGAACGCAGAATAAGTTCTGACAGTTCACGCGGTGTGCGTGACCCTGGCGGGCTGTTCAATTTGGAAGCAAGCGCTGATGATCTTGGGCTTGCTTCGTCGCCGCCTGGATGAGCCAGACTCGCGCGGTCGCATAGGCGGGGGACCGCCTGCCGGCGGCAAGAAGCATCCTGACGGGAATTCGAGCGCGGCCCGCCAGGGCAGGGCGCTCAAGCAGGACCAGCAGCCTGGACAGCAGGCAAAAGAAAGCCCGCTTCGAGGCGGGCGCGAATCCCTTAGAAGAAAGGGAGGAGACGAATTAAGTATAAACCCTTATGCAAGCATTTGCAACCCAAGGGCATGCAACTCGGATACGGGCTGAGATGGCGGCCCCGCGGCTCTGCGATGAAAGGCGAGCCCGAGCTGGATCGTTTGCATGGTGCCTAAGGCTTCGCGAAGCTTCAGGCACGAACCGGAGGTGACTACTGCTCGATCACCGGCGCATGCACGGGCGCAATCGATTCGTGCGTGGTTGCCGTACGTTGCGCAGCCTTGTGCACCATCGTGTAGGCATAGTCGATACCCATGCCGTACGCGCCAGAATGTTCCTTGGCCAGGCCGGTYACGGCATCGTATGTGTCGCGGTTCTTCCAGTCGCGCTGCCATTCGAGCAKSACCTGCTGCCAGGTCACSGGCACCACGCCGGCCTGGRYCATGCGCTGCATSGCRTARTCGTGSGCTTCCTTGSTYGTGCCKCCCGARGCRTCKGCSACCATGTAGATCTCGTAGTYGCCTTCGAGCTGGTCTGGCGGTCCATCGACTGCACGCCAAAGGCCATCTGGGGCTGGTGGTCGATGACGATCAGCTGGCTGTTGCGCGGGGTCAGGACTTGCAGTTTGGCGTTCGACACGATGTTCTCCAATTAAGGTGATTCAATGATTTTGAGTTTTGTCCGGTAGCGCCTGGCTTGCTTCGTTGCCTTGTTGCGCTGTCCATGTGCAGAACTATAACCAGCGTCAGACCGCGGAAAGTGGCCCATCACTGTCATAGTTATTCAAAATATCTGAATATTGCGACGGCTGGCGGAAGAAGATTGGTCACTGGCCGCTTGTGGTCTGACAGACGGAAACGTGGCCGGCGCTGGCCCGCCAGCAAGTCGATCTGCGAGTGTGCAGGGAAGTGGGGGTTTGCGCGCTAATGAGCGCATTTTGGCCATCGTTTTACCGATAATTATTCGTGGACTATAATTATTCCGTACAAATAATTTGCCATAAATGCCCCATGACGAACATTTACAGGCGCCCGCAGCTTGCGGAACAGATGGCCAGGCAACTCCTCAATCCTGGTGTCCTGGATGAGGGGCTGCGGTCAGGGCTCTTCCTGTCCGGCTTGCGGCGCACAGGAAAAACCACGTTCCTGCAGAACGACCTCATCCCTGCTCTAGAGAATGGCGGGGCGATCGTGATCTACGTCGACCTCTGGAGCGACACTCAGCGAAGCCCGGCGGCGCTGATTCTGGAGGCGGTCAAGAAGGCGCTCAAGGACCTTGAGACCGCACCTGCATCGGCAACCAGAAAGCTGCGGCGCCTCACTGGGGCGGATGTCGGGGCGTTCGGCTTCAAGTTTGGCTTTAAGCTCGACAGCCTGGGCCAGCCCGGCGGAGCAACGCTCGCCCAGGCGCTGACGGAAGTAGTCGACCAGGCGAAGACCGATTTAGTGCTGATCGTTGATGAGGTGCAGCACGCCATCACCTCCGATGAGGGCAATCAGTTGTTGTTTGCCCTGAAAGCGGCGCGCGAGGCCATCAACCTCCGTCCGGATACGCCCGGCTACTTCCTGTTCGTCGGGACGGGGTCGCATCGAGCCTTGGTCAGCGAGTTGACGGCGCGACGCAATCAGGCCTTCGCTGGTGCCACGTCAGTTGCGTATCCGGTCCTGGACCAGGAATACGTCGCGTACCTGCTTGATCGCCTGGCTACGGAGGGATTCTCGTCACTGCCGTCATCCGACGTCGCTGTGAAGGCATTTCAGGCGCTCGGCAACCGCCCGGAAGAAATGATCAAGGCTCTGAGGCAACTACACTTTCACCTACCGGCTGGGGCCAACCCAGATGAGCACTTGCCGGTGATCGCCAACACGCTACGGTCGGCCGCCGCGGACATCGAGATCATGAAACTGGAGCAGCTTGGCAGCGTCCCGACAGCCGTCTTTGATCGGATCGCCTCGACAGAGGGCGACGCCCGAGGCCTGTTCTCTGGAGAGGCAGCGGCAAGCTACTCTAAAGCCGTCGGACGTGAGGTCAAGGTGGAAGAGGTTCAGCCAGTCATCAATGAACTACTGGCGACCAACCTGATCATGCGTAAGGGACATGGTATCTACGGCGTCACCGACCCCTTTGTCCAGGAGATCTGGCGCGAGCGGAAGTCCCTCGAAGGCAAGATCTAGTTCTGTCCGCAACGCCAAGCGCTGTCCGGCCAATAGGAGGGTCGGCCGCTAAATGCGTGCAGGATCACGAGCCGCGCCCCAGCGCGGCATATCAATACTTGTTAGGAATTGAGCCGAGAAGCTGGATTACCGCCGGTACTGCTGCGCTTCCAGGTATGCGTCACGGGATGGGAGAAGGTGGCCAGCACAAAGAGTGACGAGCGTGTCGATATCGCCCTCCTTAAGCGCTTCTATCATCAGCCAGTGTTCTTTGCGGGCCCGTTCTCTGTACTCAGCCGAAACAAGCGAGGCAAAGCGGATGGGGTGTGTCTGCCGCGCGAACTCAGAGATCGCCTTCTGCAGTGTGTTGTTGCTGCACAGGGCAAAGAG
>NZ_JBFTND010000134.1:0-26243 GCF_056397305.1 Cupriavidus sp. 05N40 | reverse complement strand
ATAGGCGACTAGCGGCAGGCGCGAACCGGCAGCTGCCAGGCGGGTGGCGGGCTACCCCCTCGGATGGGGAGGGCGGTTGAAAACCATGGGGAAAGGCGCAAGATGACCGGCGTGATTGGATTAATCAGYTTTTTCCTGCCGGAGATTTAATTATGAAGCGCACATCCCTGTTTGTCTTGTCTCTTTCCTTTGTCGCGGGTATTGCCGCAGCACAGGCACAGAGGACGCCAGACCCATACACAGACGGCGCGCGCACCGGAAGCCGGGACCCGTACACGGAGGGCGCGAATTCCGGCAAGTTCGATCCGTACACCAGCGGCGCGAGGCAGTCCACCGCCGAAAAACTGAATCCGTCGCAAGCTACGGGGCCGGACAAGCCGAGCCGCGATCCCTATGGCAGCGGGGCCAGGAACGGCGCACGCGACCCCTACACCGACGGCGCCAGGAACGGCCCGCGTGACCCCTACACCGATGGTGCGCGCTCGGGCAAGCCCGACCCCTTTACGGACGGCGCGAAGTCGAAATAGGCGCGCAGTCGTGCCGTCCGTGTGATCAGTATCCGCTGGGGCACCTGGCCATGCATGATGAATCTGCAGTCCCGGCGGGTACATTTCCGGCTGGCAAGGTATTCTGGATCGGCCTGATCCGACAACCTATACTTGCGGTGATAATCACCAGGCAGCGTGGGGCTTCGGAAAATTAGCGGTGTGACCACGCGCCGGCCCCGCGCCCGGCGGTGACTTGCCACGGCGACGATCATGAGTCCGACTGGTTCCCGAGGAGCAATACGAGCGAGATGACGCAAGCCCAGACGCTACCCGGCCCGGCCTCGGCCCGCGACGCGAAATGGAGGCCAGCGCTGATCCGCACCAAGCTGGTTCCGCCATACACGCGCCATCAGATTGCCCGTCACAATGCGCTCCAGCTCCTGTCACGCGGCACCGAATGCAAGCTCACAGCCCTGGTTGCCCCCGCAGGCTTCGGCAAGACCACGCTTCTTTGCGAGTGGCGCAATGCACTTCTCGAGCAAGCGTACGCGGTGGCATGGCTGAGCATCGATCGCGAGGATGACGACCTGGTCCAGTTTACGGCCTACCTGCTGGCCGCAGTCCAGCAGGCGAGCGCCGAGGTAGGCGACCGCATGCAGCAACTCCTGCGCAATGACTATCTCGCACCCGTGGAGGCGCTTCTCGCTGAGCTGCTCAACGAGGTGGCGGCATGGGAGGGGAAGCTCGTCCTCATTCTCGACGACTTCGATCGCCTTCGCTCCGGCGATATCCATGAAGCCGTGTTCCGGCTCCTGCGCTATGCACCGGAGAACCTCCATATCGCTATAGCGGGCGAAGCGAGCCACCAATACCGCTGAGTTATTTTGCGTCCCGGGGCCAGCTGCTGCGCCTGGGGCCGGAAGACCTGCGTTTCGATCCCGCGGAAACGCAGGCCTTCTTCTCGAAGACGGCAGGGGTGACGCTGGACGGCGAACAGACCCGGAAGCTTCTGAGCGCCACCGAGGGTTGGGTCGCAGGGTTGCAACTCGCGTCGCTGGCGCTCAAGCAAGGCGGGGAGGGCGAGGATCTTGCGGCACAGTTGCCGCGCGCCCGGCGCGACATCGCTTCCTACCTGAGCGAGAACGTCATGGCGCACGTGCCTGGCGAGATGCTGGACTTCCTGCTGGACATATCGATCCTGGACCGGCTCTCGGCGGCCCTGTGCAACGCCGTGACCGGCAGGGACGATGCGCGCAAGAACCTCGAGTGGTTGCTGGCCGGCAATATGTTCCTGCGCCCGCTTGACGCGGAATGGGAGTGGTACCGGTTTCATGCGCTGTTCACGGATTACCTGCGCAAGCGCCTGCAGGAGGAACGGGCGGAGGATATCGCCGGCCTGCATCGCAGGGCCAGTGCATGGTATGCCGGCCAGTCCCTGTGGCCGGAGGCCGTCAAGCATGCGCTCGCCGCGGGCGATGTGGACCAGGCCGCGAGCTGGGTCGAGCGCTGCGCCATGACGCTGGTCGAAGCCAGCGATGTACGAACAGTACTGACCTGGCTGGCCAAGCTTCCGCACGAGGCAATACAAGGCCGGCTGCGCCTGCGCCTGGTTCATGCCTGGGCGCTCGCGCTTTCGCTGCAGACGGTGCTGGCGCAGCGGGAACTGCGCGCGGTCGAAGCCGACATCGCTCGCGACCGCTCCGTTGCCGACAGCATCGGCGTGGAACTGGCCGCCGTGAAAGCGTTGATTGCTGGCCTGTCCGATGCGAGCCGGGATTCTCTCGAGCTCGGACGGAGTGTGCTGGACATGCGGCCGGAACCGAACTCGTGGGAGGAGGGCATAGGGCTGACCACGCTCGTGTTCGGGTTGGCATATGCGTCCGAGTTCGACGAAGTGCAGCGCCTGCGCGACCGTGTCTCCCATGGTGCCGAGCGGGGTGCGCCCCTCTATGCCACCGTCTATCGGCAGAGCATGGTCGGCCTGAGCCTCTTTGTGGAGGGCAGACTGGAAGAGGCCGTGACCACCCTGGAGCACGCGCTTGGCCAAGCCAACGCAAGCGCCGGCAGCCAGTCCGCGGCCGCCGTACTGCCGGTTGGCTACCTTGCCGCGATCCGCTATGAGTGGAATCATCTCGAGCGGGTCGCCGAGATCCTGCGTGGGCGGCTCGATATCGCGCTCCAGGCCTGTTCCCTGGGTCCCCTGGCGGGCTTCTGCATCACGCTGGCGCGGCTGGCGTTCCTGAACGGCGACGTGGATGAAGCGAACGGGATCGTGGAACGCGCCGAAGCCGTCGCGAAGGAACGCGGCTGGCTCCGCCTGCAGGTGGCCTGCAAGGCCGAGGCCATCCGGCTGGCCATTCGCGCCGGCAATCTCGGGCGCGCCGCCAGCATGGGGCATGCGCTTGAGACGCTGCTGCCAGGCGAGAATCCACAGGCACTGTCAGGCAGCCAGCGCGAGACATGGCAGCGGCGCGAAGCCGCACTGTGCCGGTTGCTGATTGCGCGTGGGCGCGCCACGGAGGCGCTGCCACGTCTGCGCGCCATGCAAGCGGAGGCGCGCGTCGCGGGCATGCGCTATGTCCTGTCCCAGGTGACCGTGCTGCTGGCCGTGGCCACCCTGAGCGCGGGCCAGCCCGAGGACGCTGCCGCGGCGATCGGGGAAGCGGTGATCTATGGCCAGGACAACGGGCTGTGCAGGGTGTTCCTCGACGAAGGCGAACCGGCGCGCGAGATCCTTCACGCGTTGCGCAAGCGCCCCGACGCCTTTCCAGGTGTCGAGTCCTGGTATATCGAGAAGGTTCTCGCCGGGCTGGACGCGACGGGAAACGCCGCGGCCGCGCCGGTGCGGCCCGCCGCGGAGCGCCCGCCCGAGCGAACGGCGGCCAGCAGGCTGAGCGCCCGCGAAGTCGAGATCCTCGACTACGTCGCCCGCGGCCTTTCGAACAAGGAAATCGCCCGGGCGCTCCGGGTAGCCCCCGAGACCATCAAATGGCATCTCAAGAACATCTATGAGAAGCTGAGCGTGACGTCCCGCATTCAGGCCATCCAGAGCGGACTGGGCATGGATCTGCCCCGCCACGACCGGCCGAAGGGGCATGCCTGACGCAGGCGTTCAAACGCCGCCTCTCCGGCGGCGCTTTATCTCGTCGGACACCGCGCCGGACACCTCGCTCGCGCCGGCCATGATACGCGCGCGGTGTTCAGCCGGAGCGGGCTCCGGCTGAACATGCATACCCGCGGATACGGGCAAGCTGCTAGGCAGATGGCGTCAGAACGATCTTCCCGATATGCGTACCGGAGTCCATCAGTTCATGCGCCTGCGCGGCGTTCTCGAGCGGGAAGGTCCTGTCGACGAGCGGCTTGATCGTGCCGCCTGCCATCAGGGGCCAGACATGTTCCTCCAGTTCGCGGATGATCTGCGACTTCTCGGCTGCGGTGCGGGAGCGCAGCGTCGAGCCGATATGGGTCAGGCGCTTGGTCAGCATCGGGAAGAAGTCCACGTTCTGCGCCGCCCCCTTGATGACACCGATCTGCAGGATGCGCCCGTTCAATGCGGCCGCGGCGTAGTTGCGCGCTACGTAGTCGCCCGCGATGATATCGACAATCACGTCCACGCCGTTGCCGTCGGTGTGGCGCATCACCGCCTCGACAAAATCCTCTTCGAGGTAGTTGACCGCGTGGTCGGCGCCGAGCCGTAGACTGGCGTCGCGTTGCGCCGCGGAACCGACCGTCGTGATGATCTTGCTTGCGCCGAAGGCTCTGCTCAGCATGGTGGCGGTGGTGCCGATGCCCGATGCGCCGCCGTGGATCAATACGGTATCGCCCTTTGCGAACTTGCCGCGCTGGAACAGGTTCAGCCACACCGTCATGAAGGTTTCCGGCATCGCCGCCGCCTCGATCAGCGTCAGGCCGGGCGGAATGCGCAAGGTGTTGCTCTCGTTGGCGACAGCAAACTCCGCGTAGCCGCCGCCGGGGATCAGGGCGCACACCAGATCGCCCGTCTTGAATTGCGTGACGCGGTCTCCCAGTGCGACGATTTCGCCTGCCACCTCGAGTCCGGGGATATCGGATGCACCCGGTGGCGGGTCATACAGCCCTTTGCGCTGGAAGACGTCCGGGCCGTTGACGCCGGCCGCAATGATGCGAATCAGCACTTCGTCGGGTTTCGGCCGGGGAACGGGACGCTGTGTCGGGACGAGAACCTCCGGACCGCCCGGACGGACGATTTCGACCGCGATCATGGAATCACGAAGGGTTGACGGATTGATGGACATGAAAAATCTAAAATAAACCTAAAGGATTGATGAATTTTCGTTTAATCATATTTCAATGAGAAATTGAAAAAACGATAAGAGAAAGTATAGGTTCTTCCGAATATTCCATGYGATGCGCTTGCTCAGTGCACGAATGCGAAAATGCATCAGTGGGAGGCGCAGTGGGACTTGCCGCGTGATGTCTTGTGCCGATACGCACTACGCGCCACGCGCGCGCGGGCACTTCTCTGCCCATAAGCCGCGCGCCGGAACGCATTGTGCGTGCGTTGTCACCTTCGAGTTGCGTTCATTCCCGATGCCCCCCGGATGGGGAGGCGGCTTGCATGGCCGTGGCAGATCCGGATGATGCTTGCTGTCGGTGGCAGGCTGGCCGCGCGTGAAGCGTGATGCCGACCGCAACTTCATGAATCGCGATAGCCGGCAGGCCCGTCGCCAGAGGTCGACCCACCTGACGTTGCGGCGGGGGCGCCGTTATCGGCGGCCGCCGCCGCGTTGTATCTCGTGTCCCCCGCGGCCGATGCGCGATCAGACGCACACGCTGGCGCGATGCCGGAGCGGGTTGTGCATGACTATCTGGCGTAAGGCGCGTGTGCGCGCCATACGTCGCTGAGAAAGGCGCCTCGCGGCCATGCACCGGCGGCGGGTGCGCACGTAGATGCCATGAAACTGATTGACTGGAAGGATTGGGAAGTGTTTTGCCGCGTGGTCGAGGGGGCTGGCTTTACCGCCGGCGCCACCTTGATGGGAATCCGCAAGTCCGCGGCGAGCGCCGCCGTTTCCCGGCTGGAGGCCGAACTCGGCGTGCGCCTGCTGGAGCGCACGACCCGCAGGGTCAGGGTGACGGATGCCGGCCGGCAATTCTATGACCGTATCGCCCCGCTTTTCGGGGAGCTGCGGGAGATTGGCTCCGACTTGTCGTTGGCCAACAGGGTGGTGCACGGCACGCTGAAGATCGCAACGCCCTACGAGGTGGGTGCGCAATACCTTTCTTCCAGCCTGGCGCGGTTGATGTCAATGCATCCCGGGCTCGAAGTGCAGGTCGATGTCACCTGGGACCAGCCGGATCTGGTGCGCGATGACTACGACGTGGCTTTCGTCATGACCAGTGATTCCCTTCCCGACAGCTCCCTGGCGGGAAAGCGCGTACTGCGCATGGAGCGAGGCTTCTATGCCGCGCCAGTCCTGGCCGACAGGCTGGGCCCGGCGCGCACGCCGGACGAGCTTGTGGCGTGGCCGGCCATCGGGGCTCCGGACGAGAAGAACTGGGAGTTCGTGGCGGCGGGCACGCTCGAGGACAGGCGCCTGGCCGTAGCGCCCCGCCTGCGCACGGATAACGCCGAGATCCGCAAGCGGGCCGCGCAGGACGGCCTTGGCGTGGCGCGCTTCACTTGTCCGTTCGTTCATGACGAAGTAAGGAACGGTACGCTGGTGCGGGTACTCCCCGACTATGCGTCCGCTCCCGTGAAGGTGTACGCCCTGATGTCGACGCGAAAACACCGGACCGCCAACGTGCATGCATTTCTCGGCCTCCTTGAAGCGGAACTTGGTGCGGCAGGCGCCGCGTTGCAGGGAAGCCCCGCGGCCGCGCATGCCCTCGCAGCCCGTCGGAAGGCCTAGCAGGCCAGGGGCGGGCATCGCGCATGGTGCGGTCCAGCCGCGGTTCCTTCCCGCCCGGAGCCGTCACCGGCGCGCCGGGCGTCGGCGCCCCGATCAGTGCCGGCTCGCTTCGGCCGCGCCGAAACCGGTCTGCGCGCGCACGAACTGAGCGTCGAAGGCCTGCCGTTCCGCCGTCGCGCGGGCACTGCCGTCCAGCCTGGAAGCCGCCCAGGTCACGAGGAACGCCAGTGGCATGGAGAACAGTGCAGGGTGGTCATAGGGGAAGATTGCCGCGGGATGGCCCAGTACGGATTTCCAGACCGCCGGGCCCAGCACCACCAGGCCGACGGACGATACCAGGCCGGTCAGCCCGCCCCACACAGCCCCGCGCGTGGTCAGCCCCCGCCAGTACATCGAGAGGAACAGCAGCGGGAAGTTGGCTGACGCAGCGATATTGAATGCCAGCGCCACCAGGAAAGCGAGGTTCTGGCCCTTGAACAGCATCCCCAGCGCAACGGCGATGGCACCGATCACGAGCGTTGCCCGCTTGGTGACCGATACCTCCTCGGCTTCGGTCGCGCGGCCGCCTTGCATCGGGCACCGTGAAGAACCGCATCAGGATGTGCGGCAGGCCGGAGAGGCCGAAGATGGTCGCCAGAGACAGCGACAACGCGGAAACGGGGTCCGCGAACAGGCTGGCCGGGGACAGCAGGGCGATGCCGCTCGGGTGGACGGAGACGGCCCTGGCAGCCAGGCTTTCGAAGCTGAAGCCGAAGCGCGCGAAGGCGAGCGCGGCAAGCAGTGTGCCGCCCAGCATCAGGAGCACGGCCTTGATGATCTGCACCCAGGTGGTGGCGATCATGCCGCCAAACGTGACGTAGACGATCATCAGGCAGCCGACGCCGATCACGGCGTAGTGGTAGTCGATCCCGAACAGCAGCTGGATCAGCTCCCCGGCCCCCACCATCTGGACGACCAGGTAGAAGAAGACAACGATCAGCGAGCTGATCGCCGCCACCCACCGCGTACTGACCGGATCGAGCCGGTGGGAGACGATATCCACGAACGTAAACTTGCCGAGATTGCGCAGGCGTTCGGCCATGAGGAAGAGCATGACGGGCCAGCCGATAAAGAACCCCACGATGTAGAGCAGGCCGTCGAAGCCGCGCGCGTAGACCAGGCTGACGACGCCCAGCAAGGTGGCCGCCGACATATAGTCCCCGGCCACTGCCAGTCCGTTCTGGAGGCCGGTGATGCCGCCGCCGGCCGTGAAGAAATCGCTGGCCGTCCTCGTGCGCTTCGCGGCCCAGTATGTGATGCACAGGGTGATGGCGACAAACACCAGGAACATCGCAATGGCGACCGGGTTGAGCGGCTGGCGGGCGGCGGGCTCGACAGCAGGACCGGCCCAGGCGGGTCCCGCTGTCGCGGCAAGCTTGGTGGCGAGGGCGGCAGCCAGCAGGCGCAGGCGAGCGTATCCGGTCACGAGAGCACCTCCTGCAGGATCTGGCTGGCAAGCCTGTCCAGGCCGCGATTGGCACGCGCCACGTAGATGCATGTCGCGGCCCAGCCGATCACGATCACGGCGATCGCCAGGACGATGCCGAGATTCGTCATCGCGCCCGCCGCGATGGGCCTGGCCAGCACGGCCGGCCGCATCGTCACCATCGCCATCAGCAGCAGGTAGGCGCAGAGGACAATGCATAGCAGCGTCCAGGATAGCCTGGCCCGGCGTGCCGCCAGTTCCCTGAAGCCCGGGTGTTCTTGTATGCGGCGTGTAGCCGACGCAGTGGTCATCGTTGTCTCCTCGTGGGTTGTCCGCCTGGGCGGACCTTGGTTTTGCCGTTCGTGCGGCGGCATTGGTGCATGGGCTTGCGGTGGGCTACTGGTACTTGTCGCGCAGCAGGCGCTTGTTGATCTTCCCGACGCTGGTCTTCTCGATGGCATCGACGAAGACGACCCGCTCCGGCACCGCGTACTTCGAGATCACGCCGCGGCGCGCGCAGTCCCCCAGGTGCTCCCGTATGGTTGCTTCGTCGGCGCTTTCACCCGGCTTGAGCACGACCAGGGGCAAGGGACGCTCGCCCCATTTGGGGTCCTTCACGCCAATGACCGCGACTTCGCGCACCGAGGCGTGGCGCGAGATCAGGTCCTCCAGTTCGAGCGACGAGACCCATTCKCCGCCCGTCTTGATCACGTCCTTGATGCGGTCGGTGACCTGGAGGTAGCCGTCGCTGTCAATCGTGCCGATGTCATTGGTATGCAGGTAACCGCGCGCCCACAGTGCCCGGGATGCCTCGGGGTCCTTGTCATATCCCTGCGTCAGCCACGGCGCGCGCACCACGATCTCCCCGCTTGCCTTGCCGTCGTGCGCGACATCGCGCATTTCCTCGTCGACGATGCGCAAGTCGACCAGGGGAATCGGCAGGCCGGTCTTGGTCCGTATGTCGAGCTCGCGCGACGCTTCGCCCGCCATCGACGTCTTGACCTGGGCGAGCGTGAGGATCGGGCAGGTCTCTGACATGCCGTAGCCGGTGAAGACATCGATGCCCCGGTCGATGGCCGCTTGCGCGAGGCCGCGCGGCAGCGCCGAGCCTCCGACGATGACCTTCCAGCCCGCCAGGTCCGCCGCTTGCGCGGCGGGACAGGAGAGCACCATCTGCAGGATGGTGGGCACGCCGTGCGAGAACGTGACCTTCTCCCGCCCGAGCAGCGCGAGGAGCGTTTCAGGCGCGTAGCGTCCGGGGTAGACCTGCTTCATCCCCATCGCCGTGGCGACGAACGGCATGCCCCACGCATGCACGTGGAACATCGGCGTCATCGGCATGTACACGTCGTCGCGGTGCACCCGTCCCTGCGCCGGCGCGCTTGCGAGAGCGGCCATCGTGGCCAGCGTATGCAACACGATCTGGCGATGGCTGAAGTACACCCCCTTTGGCTGCCCGGTGGTGCCGGTGGTGTAGAAGGTGGTCGCCCTGGTGTTCTCGTCGAAATCGGGAAACGGGTAGTCGGGCGAGGCCGAAGACAGCAACGACTCGTACTCGTCGGCGAATCCGTCGGGCGGGTCGGTGGCCTGCGGGCTACCCTGGGCGTCTTCGAGCAGGACGAAGGTGTCGACGGTGAGAAGGTGGGAGCGGATGAGCGCCAGCACCGGCAGGAAGTCGGCGTGGATCAGCAGGGTCTTGGCGCCGGAATGATTCAGGGTGTAGATGATCTGTTCCGGCGCAAGCCTGACGTTGACGGTGAGCAGCACCGCGCCCATCATCGGCACGCTGAAGTAGGTTTCCAGGTAGCGATGGCTGTCCCAGTCCATGACCGCCACCGTATCGCCGGGGACGACGCCGATGGAACCCAGGCCGCTTGCCAGCAGGCCGATCCGGTGGCGCATGGTCCAGTAGCTGTGCCGGGTCTGGTCGCGATAGACGATCTCTTGCTCGGGGTGCACGGCGAGCGGCGCGTGCAGCAGTTGCTTGATGAGGAGCGGGTAGGCGTAAGCAGACGACGTACGCTCGTTCGGGGAAGGCATGGGCACGGTTTTCCTTTGTTGTCCTGGCGGCAGAATCAATGCGAGTCTTGATGGAAGGCGAGGGTGCCGGCCGCGCCCGCCATGACGGTCTGGCCGAGCCCGGTGACCTGTGCCAGCAGGTGATCGGCATAGAAGCGGGCCGTGGCGCGCTTTGCCTGCAGGAACGCGGCATCGCCTTCGCCGCGCAGGAGCCGGCCCTGCGCGATGCGCAGCGCGCGGGCCATCTGCCAGCCGCCGCAGACGAGCCCTGCGAGCTTGAGGAAAGGAGTCGCGCCGGCGTACACGGCTTGCACGTCTACGCTGTGATTGCGCACCACCCATTCGACGCAAGCCTCCAGCACGCCGACGGCCGCGGTCACTTGCTCATGTACCACCCGCACATCGTCCTGACTGCCGAGTTCAGCAAGCAGTGCGAGATCGGAGCGCATCATCGCGACCACGGCGCGTGCCGTGCGCCCATTGTCCCTGGCGATCTTCCTGCCGACCAGATCGTTGGCCTGGATGCCCGTGGTTCCCTCGTAGATCGTGGTGATCCGGGCATCGCGCAGGTGTTGCGCGACGCCGGTCTCCTCTATGTATCCCATGCCACCGTGGACCTGAAGCGCGGTGTTGGTGACTTCGACAGTCATTTCGGTGGCCCAGCCCTTGTTGATCGGGGTGAGGAAATCCACGAGGGCCTGCTGGCGGGCACGCTCTTCAGGGTCGCTGGCGGCATGCAACATGTCGCCCGCGGCGGCCAGGACGTAGGCAACCGCCCGGGCCGCTTCGGTCAGGGCCCGCATGGTCATCAGCATGCGGCGGACGTCAGGGTGGCGGATGATGGCCGCGGCGCCGGTCTCGCGGTCGCCGACCGGCCTGCCCTGGGTGCGTTCACGCGCGTAGCGCACGGCTTGCTGGTAGGCGCGTGCGGCGATGCCGATGCCCTGCAACCCGACTGCGCCACGCGCTTCATTCATCATGACGAACATGGACTCGAGTCCGCGGTTTGCCTCGCCGACCAGGTATCCCACCGCGCCTTGCGCATCGCCATAGGCCATCACGGCAGTCGGGCTGGCGTGAATTCCGAGCTTGTGCTCGATGGACACGCACCTGACATCATTGCGTGCGCCTAGCGTGCCGTCAGGCATCACCAGGAACTTCGGGACCAGGAACAAGGAAATGCCCTTGACGCCAGGGGGCGCATCGGGCATCCGCGCCAGCACGAGATGCACGATGTTCTCGGACAGGTCATGTTCACCGTGGGTGATGAAGATCTTCTGCCCGTAGATGCGGAAGTGATCGCCTTCGGGGACGGCTCGGGTGCGCACCGCGGCGAGATCGGAACCGGCCTGCGGTTCGGTCAGGTTCATGGTGCCGGTCCAGCGTCCCTCGATCAGCGGTGGCAGGTAGCGCTGCTTCTGTGCATCGGAGCCACACAGCATCAGTGCCTCGATGGCGCCGCCGGTCAGCATCGGGCAAAGCGAAAAGCCCATGTTCGCCGCGGCGAGCATCTCGAAGACCGCAGCCGCGACCACCCTCGGCAGGCCTTGGCCGCCGTACTCCTGCGGAAAGCGCAGTCCATTCCATCCCGCGGCTACGAACTGGCGATACGCTTGCTTCACCCCGGGTGGTGTGGTGACCTTTCCGTCGGCGAGCGTACAGCCGACCACGTCACCCTCGCGGTTGATCGGCGCGAGCACTTCGCCGCTGAACTCCGCGGCGGCGTCGAGGATGGACGCGACCGTATCCGCCGTGGCGTCCCCGAAGCCGGGCAGGGCGGCGATATCAGCCAGCCCGGCCAGTTCGGTGAGGACAAAATTCATGTCGCGCAGTGGCGCGCTGTAGTGACTCATGGTGTCTGATGGTCTGGCAATGCCGCGAGGGACTGGTGGAGGGAATTGCGTCAAGCGTAGGCGTCCTTCCTTGCGCTTTCAGCCCCTCCGCCGGGGAGCCCGGCGCAGGCGCCACGCCTCCCCATCCGAGGGGCTGGCACGTGCGGGGAACGCCCTTAGTCTTCTGCAGGCTGATGCACGGGCGCTGGCGCCCAGCAGCGTTCGTGCGCAATAGGAGCGCCGGCCCGGCTAGACCCCTGAGGAGACATATTCATGGCAGTCACGCATTCCATCCCGCAACCGTTTTCCGACCTGGAGGGGAAAGTCGCACTGGTGACCGGGGCTTTCAGCGGCCTGGGACGTCATTTCGCACTCACGCTCGCCCGTGCCGGCTGTCGCGTCGCGCTGGCCGGGCGGCGGCTGGCAGCGGGCGAGTTGCTGCTGTCGGAGATCCGGGAGGGCGGTGGCGAAGGCTGTGTCGTACCACTCGACGTGTGCGAATGGAGGTCGGTATTCGCGGCGTTCGATATCGCCAGCCAGGCGCTGGGCCCGATAGATATCGTGGTGAACAATGCCGGCATTGCGACGACAGGGCCGGCCATGGAGACCACGGAGGACGAGTGGCAACAGGTCATTGAAACCAACCTGAACGGCGCCTGGCGGGTCGCCCTGAGCGCGGCGCGCCATATGCGCGATGCGGGTAGCGGAGGAAGCATTGTGAATATCGCATCCATCCTCGGCATGCGCGTTGCACAACAGGTGCCGGCCTATTCCGCCGCCAAGGCGGGCCTGATCCACCTGACCCGCTCGCTGGCGCTCGAGTGGGCGCGCTACGGCGTGCGCGTCAACGCCCTGGCTCCAGGCTACTTCGAAACGGATATCAATCGCGAGTTCTTCGAGACGCAAAGCGGCTCGGCGCTGATCCGGCGCATCCCCCAGCGCCGCCTCGGCCAGGCTGGCCAGCTTGACGGGGCGCTGCTGCTGCTGGCTTCCGATGCCTCGGACTACATCACCGGAACGATCCTCCCGGTGGACGGCGGACACATGGTCAGCTCGCTCTGAACGGGCGTGGCCCGGCGAGATGACCCCGATGGGCGGTTCCCCAAGGAATCAGGAGCATTTCAAGCAATGAACACAACAAATCCGGACCTGGATATCCACGTCCTGGCCGAACTGCTGCATGGCGTCGGCCTGACAGACTACCGGTGCCTGAAGGCGCACCGCCTGACCGGCGGCCAGTCCAACCCGACCTACCGCATATCGTGCGGCCCTCGCCAGTATGTCCTGCGCACAAAGCCGCCCGGGCAATTGCTGGCCTCGGCGCATGCGATCGACCGCGAGTACCGCGTGCTGCAAGCCTTGCAGAACAGCGAGGTGCCGGTTCCACGTGTCCACTTCTACAGCGACGATACCTCGGTCGCGGGAAGCCCGTTCTACATCATGGATTACCTCGATGGCCGGGTCATGGTCGATCAGTCGCTGCCGGGCCTGGCTGCTACGGAACGCAGTGCCATCTACGCGGAGATGAATCGCATCATTTCCACGCTGCACATGGTCGACTATGCCAGCCTGGGGCTGGGCGACTTCGGCAAGACCGGAGACTACCTGGCGCGCCAGATTGCCCGCTGGACCCGCCAGTACCGGCAGTCGGAGCAAAGCATCCGGGCGATGGACGCGCTGGCCGACTGGTTGCCGGGCCATGTTCCGCCGGAACATCTCGCTTGCCTGGTGCATGGGGACTTCCGGCTCGACAACCTGGTCTTCCACCCCACGCAGCCGCGCGTGATCGGCGTGCTGGACTGGGAACTGTCGACGCTGGGCAATCCCCTGGCGGACTTCGCATATCACTGCATGAGCTGGCATATCCCGCCGCAGCTCTGGCGCGGCATCGCGGGTCTCGACCTGGCAGCGCTCGGCATTCCCGATGAGCTGTCCTACGCCAGGTCGTACTTCGGCGCCACGGGGAACGACGCAACGGAGCACTGGACCTTCTATCTCGCGTACAACTTCTTTCGCCTCGGCGCAATCATGAGCGGCATCGCACAGCGCGCGCAAGCTGGCAATGCCGCCTCGGCAGACGCGGTGGAGACCGGCCGCAAGGCCGGGCCGATCGCCGAGATCGGCTGGGCATACGCACAGCGCAATCACTTGCCAGGGCGGTAGCGCCGAGGCTCCCATCGAGTGCCTGCGGGCACTCGCCTGCGTTGCGCGGGCAGATCACGCGCAGCTTGCGGGGGGATCACGTGTGGACCGCGCGCCTTGATTGCCTGCAGGACCGGTGGTGAGCAGAAATGACGCGCGCCGCGGGCCAGATCCTGGGCCGCGGCGCGTCCGGCCGCATGGCTCGCGCCATGCCGCGGGTTTATCCGTTGAGAGTCACATCGTTGCCAGAGTCGGTGCGCGCCCCATCCGTGAAGGGATCGCGCTTGCCGAGGCCGGCGACGACAGACGTGCCGGACAGGCTATTGATTTCGGCGCCATGCGCTCCATCCGTGAAGGGATCGCGCTTGCCGAGGCCGGCGACGACAGACGTGCCGGACAGGCTATTGATTTCGGCGCCATGCGCTCCATCCGTGAAGGGGTCGCGCTTGCCGAGGCCGGCGACGACAGACGTGCCGGACGGGTTATTGATTTCGGCGCCATGCGCACCGTCCGTGAAGGGGTCACGCTTGCCGAGGCCGGCGACGATGACGATCGCAGGGAGTCGCCCGTGAGCGGAGCCCAACAGTCGTGCGGCAGCGGGGGCGCGCTGGCTGGTCTTGGCCGCATGGGCTGACTGGAACGGCAGCCGCGTCGTGGCGGGCCCGGCATTGCCCGCGAACACGGGGGAGGCAGCGAACGTGGCGGTCAGGGCCATCGCCACGCCGGCGATGGTGGAACGAGTAACGGTCTTCATGTTGGTACGTCCTTTGAACAATCAGAACACGGGGGTATCCGCCGCACCTCGCGAAACGGATAGCGTGTTCGGTGATCTGATGTTAGTAGTCACCCTGTACGGGATAAATACCTACATGAGGAACAGATTGTTCTCTGATACGTGCCAATCGGTCGGGGCTCGGTATCCGCGGGCTTCAGCCCGGTGCCGGTCGAGCCCGTCCTGGCCTCAATGGCGCGGCTCGCCCTTTGGCACGCCCAGCCACATCGCCGCGCCGCTGGCCAGCAGCAATGCCGCGAGCAGATAGAGCGCATTGTCCATGCTGCCGGTGTGCGTCTTGATCTGGCCGATGACCCAGGGGCTGACAATGCCGCTGGTGATGCCGATGCTGCTGATGAAGGCAATGCCGGCCGCGGCCGTATGCGCCGGCAGATGGCTCGGCGGCAAGGACCAGAAGATGGGCAGCGCGGCGAAGATCAATACCGTTGCGGCGGACAGCAGCGCGAGCATCGCCGGAAAGCTCGGCAGGTGCAGGGTCAGCAGCGCCAGTGCCAGCGCCCCGCCGGCCGTGCAGGCAATGAAATGGCGGTGCCGCTCGCCGCGCCGGTCCGAGTTGCGGGCGATCAGGATCAGGCCCACCGCACCGATGGCGTTGGGGATGACCGAATACAGGCTGATCGACATCACGTCGGTGATGCCGAAGTCCCGGATCATCAGCGGCATCCAGAAGCTCAGCGTCAACGAGCCGCAGGTCAGCGCGAAGTAGATAAAGGCGAACAGATAGATGCGGGGATTGCGCAGGGCCTGCATCAGCGCGGCGAAGGAGTGCGCATGGGTGCCCCGTTCGCTCTCGCCGTTGTGCGCGGCCAGGTAGGTTTTCTCCTGGTCGGTGAGCCAGCTGGCCTGTTGCGGCTTGTCGACCAGGAATGCTGCGGCCACCAGTCCCAGGACGACCGCGGGCGCGCCTTCGATGGCGAACATCCACTTCCAGCCCTGCAGGCCGAGCACGCCGGCCATGTCCCGCATGATCCAGCCCGATACCAGTCCGCCCAGCACGCCGGCCACGGCCACCCCCGCAAAGAAGATGGCCATGACCGCCGCGCGCCGGCGCGCCGGAAACCAGTAGGTCAGGTACAGCACGATGCCCGGGAAGAATCCGGCCTCGAATACGCCCAGCAGGAAACGCAGCGTATAGAAATGGGCGGGGGTCGACACCATCATCATGCCGACCGAGGCCAGTCCCCACAGCACCATGATGCGGGTAAAGGTGCGGCGCGCGCCAAAGCGGGCCAGCAGCATGTTGCTGGGCACTTCGCACAGCACGTAGCCGACATAGAACACCGCGGCGCCCAGACCGTACATCGCATCGCTGAAGCCGAGATCCTGCTTCATCTGCAACTGGGCGAAGCCGATATTGATGCGGTCCAGGAAGGAAATGACGTAGCAGACAAAGAGGAAGGGAATGATGCGCAGCCATATCTTCCGGTAGAGTGCGTCTTCTTCGCGCGCAGCGGTACCTTGGGGCGCAATGGCCCCCGCATAGGATTGGGTCATGGAATGTCTCCGGGAACGCGGGCCTGGCGGGCCCTGGATGCCGACGTCTTTTGGGTCTTGCGTATGTGAGCGTCTTGGCAAAGAGTGGATGCGCGAGCGGGCCGGGCCCGCTGCGCTCAGGGTTGCGCGACGCGGCCTGGTGCCGTGCCGTCGCGCGCCATCTCCATGGCCGCGAGCAGCGTGCCATGGTCGCCGATATGGTTGGCGAGCAACAGGATCAGTTGCGCGTTGACGGCCTGACTCTGGCTGTCGTCCAGATCGCGGTGCATCTCGATCAGGGCTTCGTAGAAGTCGTCGGGGCGTGCCAGGTTAGGCTGGGTATTGAGGGTCATCGCTCTGCCTCCTTTTATCGGGATGTCGCCTTGAGATTCATGCCGGCACCAGGCCAGCGGGAGCCGGATCCGAAACCACCGCGGCTGGCCGCTGCGCGCCGGGCGCGTTGCCGGTCGCGCGCGCCATGGCCGCCGCGACGCCGGCGGCATCGATTCCCCGCCAGCGCGCGCAGACATGCTGGTCCGGGCGGATCAGGTACAGCGTGCCGGGTTGCGCGTCATAGCGCCGCGTGGCCAGCCCCTCGGTGTCTTGCAGTACCGTCACGCCGGCCGGCTGGCCGGCCTGGTCCGTGAGGCCCGTATCGAGCAGGACCACCCTGAGCGGCAAGCTGCCTTGCTGCAGGCGGAGCAGCGCCTGCAAGGCCTTGCCATCGGGCGCGCCGAACACCAGTGCGGTGAACTGCCCGCCCAGGTGCGGCAGCAGCCAGCCGGGGCCTTGCTCGCCGATGACCGGGGCGTCCACGCAGGCAGCGCCCGGCAGCATGTCGCCGGCAAAGTCGCCTGCATCGGCAGTGTTCAACGGCGAATCGCGCAGTACCGAGGGCACGGAAAGCCGCCCGCTGTTGACCAGCCGGCGCGCGAACGCATGCTGCTTCGACAGGTTGAGCACGGCGTCGCGGAACACCTTGCTGACGGCGCTCTTCGGCGTGATGAAATCGGTGGAGCGCGTCGAGTTGCGGATGTTCTCGTCGGCGGCGTACTCGCGTTCGCTCGCATAGGTATCGAGCAGGCTGTCCGGCGCATGGCCGCCGATCACGTAGGCCAGTTTCCAGGCAAGGTTCTCCGCATCCTGCACGCCGCTGTTGGCGCCGCGCGCCCCGAACGGCGACACGCCATGGGCCGAATCGCCGGCGAACAACACGTTGCCGTGGCGGAAGCTGTCCATGCGCAGGCAGGAGAAGGTATAGACGCTGACCCATTCCAGCTCGAACTTCACGTCCGCCCCGAGCAGCGCCTGCACGCGCGGGATGACGCGCTCGGGCGCTCTCTCCAGCACGGGATCGGCGTCCCAGCCGAGCTGGAAGTCGATGCGCCAGACATTGTCGGGCTGGCGATGCAGCAGCACGGACTGGTTCGGGTGGAAGGGCGGATCGAACCAGAACCAGCGCTCGGTCGGAAACTCCGCCTCCATCTTCACGTCGGCAATCAGGAAGCGATCCTTGAAGGTGCGGCCCTTGCTGTCGAGGCCGAGCAGGTTGCGCAGCGGGCTGCGCGAGCCGTCGGCGGCCACCACGTAGCGCCCGGCAAGGGCATAGGGGCCGTCGGGCGTGTCGATGGTCAGCACGACAGACGCATCGGCTGCGCCGGCATGGCGCTGCTCGATGCCGGTGACCTTGTGCTTCCAGCGGATGTCCAGGTTCGGCAACTGGCGTGCGCGGTCGAGCAGGAAACCCTCGACGTAGTACTGCTGCAGGTTGATGAAGGCGGGGCGCTGGTGGCCCGCCTCCGGCAGCAGGTCGAAGGCGTAGACCTGTTCGTCGCGCACGAATACCTTGCCGACGTTCCAGCACACGCCCTTGTCCACCATGCGCCCGCCGCACCCCAGGCGGTCGAAGATGTCCAGGGTGCGCTTGGCGAAGCAGATCGCGCGCGACCCGCTCGACAGCGTGCAGTCGTCGTCCACCAGCACGACCGGCACGCCATGCTGGGCCAGGTCGATCGCGGTGGCCAGGCCGACAGGGCCGGCGCCGACGACGATGACCGGGTGAGGGTTGCCGGCGTGCCCCTGTCGCTGCTCGGGACAGGGCTGATACTCAAATGACAGGTTCTGGTAGTCGTTGTTCATGCGTGTGTCTCCATCCACTCTTCCCGGCTGTTCCCGCTCGCTACGGTTCGCGCTTATTCCTGCAGCGCGGCCCACATTTCCTTGTCGCGCTGGGCGGTCCAGATGCGCGGATGGGCGATGCCACTGGCTTCGTCGAAAGCGCGCGACACGTCGAACGGCAGGCAGTGTTCGTAGATGAAGACATGGCCGAACTTCGGGTCCATCGACTCGCGCGTATGGGCCATGGCGCGCTTCAGGTCCAGGCGATCGGCCACGGCCTCCTTGCCGGCCTGGAACAGCGTGCTGACGAAGTCCTTCGTATAGGCGATGCCTTGCCTGACCTCTTCCGGGTTGGTAAGGGCGGGGCCGCGGCCCGGCACCAGCTTTTCGGCGCCCAGCGCCTGCAGGGCGTCGAGCGTGGCCGGCCATTGCGCGAGCTGCGCGTCGCCGCAGTAGCAGGCCGCGTCGTATTCGACCAGGTCGCCGGAGAACAGCACCTTCTGCGACGGCAGCCAGACCACCGTATCACCCTTGGTGTGCCCGGAACCCAGGTGCGCGATGCGGACTTCCAGCTTGCCCAGGTACAGCGTGATCTCCTTCTCGAACACCAGCGTCGGCCAGGTCAGGCCGGGCACGGTCTCGACGCCGGCGAACAGGCGCGGGAAGCGCTCGATCTCGGACTTCATGTCGGCCTCACCGCGCTCCACGATCATCTCGTAGGTGCCGCGGCTGGCGATGACCTGCTCTGCGCCCTCGGCAAAGTACGCCGAGGCACCCAGCACGCGCACCGCGTGGTAGTGCGAAAGCACGACGTACTTGATCGGCTTGTCGGTGACCGAGCGGATCCTGGCGATCAGATCCTGGGCCATGGCAGGGGTGGCCGTGGTATCGACGATCAGCACGCCGTCGTCGCCGATGATCACACCCGAGTTGGGGTCGCCCTCGGCGGTGTACGCGTAGGCGTTCTCGGAGAGCTGGGTAAAGGTGACTTTCTTGGCTTCCAGGTCGGCCTGGGATGCGAATGCCTTGCTCATGCTTGCCTCTTTGCTTGTCTGTCGTTTTGTGGGGGGACGAGACGGCGCAAGCCATGGCGATCGGCTGCAATGGTGGAGGCTGTCTCGCCCCGTCTTGACTCTGTGCTCTGTGGTTGCACCGGTTGCGGGGTAAGGCCATCTTAGGAATGCCGGTTAAATTAGTCAAGAGCAAAACATATTGCCATTGACTAATCTTGAGGCGAGCAATGAATGGGGCACCGAATCTAGGGGAAAACCCGATATCTTCTAGGGCGCATGAGGCCCGTCCATTACCATCTGGTCTTTCAAAGGAAAACGAATGGCACGATCAGCGGACGCCACGCCGGATGAAGGCGCGGCGGAGAAGGCGCAGCGCGGTATCCAGAGTGTCGAGGTCGGCGGGCGCTTCCTGCGGGCGCTGGCCGATGTGCGCGCGCCGATGACGCTGGTCGACCTCGCCGCCAGCGTGCAGATCGCGCCCGCGCAGGCTCACACTTACCTGGTCAGTCTGGTGCGGCTCGGGCTGATCAAGCGGGACCACCTGTCGGGCCGCTACGAGCCGGGCCCGCTGGCGCTGCAGCTCGGCATGCTGTACCTCGACCACGACGCCGCCTACCGGGCTGCCGTGCCGCGCGTGGCCGGGCTTGCCGCGTCCTGCGGGTTCAGCGTGGCGATCTGTGCCGCGGGTCCGCAGGGGCCCACCATCGTGCGCTATGCGCATGCCGGCTCGCCGCTGCACGTGAACTTGCATGTCGGCACGGTGATGTCGCTGTCGGCAACCGCAACCGGCCGCGTGTTCTGTGCTTTCCTGCCGCCCGGGCAATGGCAGGCGATCTGGCAGCGGCAGCAGGCGGCGGATACCGCCGCGGCCGGCGCCACGGCGCAGGCCGGCGCCTTCGCCGCCACGCTCGCCGCCATCCGCGAGCGCGGCATCGAGCGCAGCATCGATGCGCCGAGCCCCGCCGTCAGCAGCCTGAGCGTGCCGGTGCTCGACGAAGCCGGGCAGCTGCGCCTGGTCCTGACCGTGGTCGGGGCGACCGGCGTCATCGACGTGGACTGGGGCGGCCCCGTGGCCAGCGCGCTGCTGGCCACCGCCGCCGCCATCCGCGAGGCCGTTGCCGGCACCACCGAATGACCGAATGACAGGCCCATCCTTGCCAATCGACGACAACCAGGGCGACGCCGCCAAGCCCCAGCGCGGCATCCAGTCGCTCGACAACACCGGCCAGCTGCTCGCGGCGCTGGTGGCCGCGGGCCGGCCCTTGCCTTTGCGCGACCTGGCTCGCGCGGCCGGCATGGCGCCCGCCAAGGCGTTTCCGCATCTGGTCAGCCTGCAGAAGATCGGCTTGCTGGCGCGGGATGCGGCGGGCAATTTCCGCGCGGGCCCGCTGGGGCTGGAACTCGGGCTGATTGCCCTGCAACGGCTTTCGCCCACGCGCGAGGCCGAGCCGGAAGTCATCGAGCTGGCCGGCACGACCAGCCTGAGCGTGGCCATGGCCGTGCTCGGCCCGCTGGGGCCGACGGTGGTGCGGCTGGAAGAGGCGGCGCGCCCGCAGCACGTCAGCCTGCGCGTCGGCACGGTGCTGTCGCTGGTCAATACGGCGATCGGCCGGCTGTTCGCCGCGCATCTGCCGGAACACGTGCTGCTGGGTTTGCTGGAGCAGGATGCGCTTCGGCTGGCCGGCGTGCCGAAGGCGGAAGTCGTCGAAGCCGGGGGCGGGAAGGGCGAAACGCTTGCCCCGGCCTATGCGGCGCGGCTGGCGCAGATCCGCACCGCGCGCATCGACAATGCACTGGGCAGGCCCGTGCCCGGCATCGACACGCTGGCCGCGGCCGTGTTCGACCATACCGGCAGCATCGCGCTGGTCGTCGCCCTGATCGGCACCTCGGGCAGCTTCGACAGCCACACCGATGGCGAGACGGCCCGGGTGCTGCTGCAAGCGGCGCGGCGATTGTCGTGGCGGTTTGGCGCGATGGAGCCGGCAGCGGCGAACGGCTAGCCGCGCGGGCTTCGCGCCTTACTCTTCTTTCGCCGCGCGCCGGGATCGCTTGACCGGCGCCGGCGATGCCGGCTCGCCTGCTTCCACCTGCACTTGCGGATAATGCTCGAAGGTGCGCTTCATCAGCTCCCGCAGCCAGATGATCGCCGGGTCATGGTGGAAGCGAGGGTGCCAGTGCTGCCTGATGGCGAATTCCGGCAGCGCCACCGGCGGCTGCATGACACGCACCGTGCCGTACCTGGCGAACACATTGGCCAGCTCCAGCGGCACCGTCGCAATCAGCTCCGGCTGCTGTTCCATCAACAGCGGCACGACCAGGAAGTGCGGCGTCGACAGGTAGATATTGCGCTTGATGCCGTGATCGTCGAACGCGCTGTCGTAGGCTGCGCTGGCGCGCCCCGAGAGCGTGACGACGATCTGCGGCATGCGCTGGAACTGCTCGAGCGTCAGCGCTTCGCCCACTTCGTGGTTGCGCGCGCTGACGATGGTCACGAACGAATGCATGAACAGGCGCTGCTGGAACAGGCCCTCCGGCGCAGCGCGGATGGAGCCAAGCGCCAGGTCGGCCTCGCCGGAGCCGAGCATGCCCTCGATCTGCTGGAGCGGGACCTGCAAGGTGCGCAGCGTGCAAAGCGGTGCCTCGCGGCGCAGCCGGCTGATGAGCGGCGGCAGGAACACCAGCTCGCCCATGTCGGTCATGCAGAGATTGAATGTGCGCCGCGCTGTGAGCGGATCGAACCGCGCCTGCGACAGGACCTGCTGCCTGACCGTGGCCATCACGCCCACGATGGCTTCGGTGAGTTCGGCCGCCTTGTGCGTGGGCATCATGCCCTCCGGCGCCTTGACGAAGAGCTGGTCGTCGAAGAAGGCGCGCAGCCGGTTCAGGGCGTGGCTCATCGCGCTCTGGGTCAGGCCAAGTTCCTGCGCGGCCTTGGTGACGCTGCGTTCGCGCAGCATCGCATCGAACACCGCCAGGAGATTCAGGTCCAGGTCCGTCGCATGCATGGCGTACATTCTCGCTATTAGGTGGATGACGTTGACGCATGTTTCCCCGAAACCTATTCTGCAGTCAAGGGCCCCGCAGACGGGCCCTGGCAACGGAGACAAGGCATGACCCCCGACCTGCAACCGCATTTCCATGTGCACTTCTTCGTGCGCATCCTCGTGCGCATCCTTGTGCATATCCACGCCCACCGGCACACGCCTGCGCACGGCGCATGGCTTTCATCCTGATGCTTTCCCCGCTGCCGGGCGCAGCACACTAGCCAGCCGATCCGCCTCGCGCGTCCCGCACATGCTTCGCTGCCCAGCGATGCGTGCGTGGCAAGCCGCGCCCGGGATTCCCGCGGCGCACGCGCAACAGCCCTTCAGAAGGAATACGAGCATGTTTATCAAGAACACCTGGTATGTCGCCGCCTGGGACAAGGAAATCCCTCGCGAAGGCATGTTCTCCCGCACCATCATCGGCATGCCGGTGGTGATGTATCGCAAGGAAGACGGCAGCATCGTCGCCCTGGAAGACCGCTGCTGCCATCGCGGCGCGCCGCTGTCGGTCGGGCGCAGGGAAGGGGACTGCATCCGTTGCATGTACCACGGCCTGAAGTTCGACAGCGCCGGTAAGTGCGTCGGGGCGCCGGCGCAGGAGCGCATTCCGCCGCAGGCAAAGGTGCGCAAGTTCCCCATCGTCGAGCAGCACCGCTGGGTGTGGATCTGGATGGGCGATCCGGAGAAAGCCGATCCGTCTCTCGTGCCGGACACACAGTGGCTGGACCACCCGGACTGGCGCAGCCTGGATGGTTATATCCACTACGACGTGAATTACCTGCTGATCTGCGACAACCTGCTCGACTTCTCGCACCTTCCCTTCGTCCATCCGACCACCCTGGGCGGCGGCGAGGACTATGCAGCCGTGCAGCCGAAGGTGGAGCGTATCGATGGCGGTGTCAAGATCACGCGCTGGGCGCTTAACACCGACGCGCCCGCATTCGCCAAGGCGGTCAAGGCGTGGCCCGGGAAGGTCGACCGCTGGAATATCTACAACTTCACGCTTCCGGCCATCCTGCTGATGGACTCGGGAATGGCGCCCACCGGCACCGGAGCGCCGGAGGGCACGCGCATCGATGCCGCCGAGTTCCGTGGCTGCCAGGCGATCACGCCGGAGACGGAGAATTCCACGCATTACTTCTTCGCGCATCCGCACAACTTCGCCATCGACAAGCCGGAAGTCACCGCCTCGATCCACCAGAGCGTGGTCACCGCATTCGACGAGGACCGCGACATCATCTCGGCCCAGCAGCGCAGTCTCGCGCTCGCTCCGGACTTCAAGATGATGCCGTTCTCGATCGATGCCGCGCTGTCGCAGTTCCGCTGGGCGGTCGCCCGCAGGCTCGAAGAGGAGTCGGCCCAGGCTGCCGCGCCTGCCGAAGCCAGAACGATTGCCTTGCAGAGGTAGTGCAGATGCTCGAACTCATCGTATCCAGGCTGACCGCGGAGGCCGAAGGCGTACGCGGCGTCGAGCTGCGCCGCCCGTGCGGCGGCGCCTTGCCGGCGTTCAGCGCGGGCGCGCACATCGACGTCCAGCTGCCCGGCAACATCGTCAGGCAGTACTCGCTGTGCAACGACGCCGCCGAAACCGACCGCTATTGCCTTGGCGTCGGCCTTGCGCAGGCATCGCGCGGCGGCTCGCGCTTCGTTCACGAAGGACTCAGGGAGGGCGACTCGCTTGCTGTCAGCGCGCCGCGCTCGCTGTTCGGCATCGAAGCGGCTGCCAGCACCCATGTCTTCATCGCCGGCGGCATCGGCATCACGCCGGTTCTCAGCATGATCCGCTGGTGCGAAGCCAACCACAGGCCATGGAAGCTGTTGTATTGCGTGCGCTCGCGCCAGCGCGCGGCGTATCTGGCGGCGTTGTCGCGCTTTGGCCAACGGGTGCAGGTTCACGCCGACGACGAACGCGGCGGGGATCTGGCCGATATCTCGTCCTTTCTCGGCGGACTGGCCGAAGGCAGCCATGTGTACTGCTGTGGTCCTGCACCGCTGATGGACGCGGTGGCCGCGACGGCGGCAGCAGCAGGCGTGCCCGGCGCGGCGACCCACTTCGAGCRCTTCAATGCCGGCCCGCAACGGACCGGCGCGGATGCGGAGCAGGGATTCACCGTGGTCCTGCGCCGCCATGGCGGCCGCTTCGCGGTCCCCGGTGGCGTCTCCATCCTCGAAACCCTGGAGCGCAACGGCGTCCCCCTGCCTTTTTCCTGCCGGGAGGGACTGTGCCGCAGTTGCGAAGTGCCCGTGCTGGCCGGCGTGGCGGACCACCGCGACTATGTGCTGGGCGACGATGAGCGGCAGGCCAACACGAGCATCATGATCTGCGTCTCCAGGGCGCTGACGCCCGAGCTTGAACTCGATATCTAGCCACTTGTCACCGCGCGGGCCCGCCTTCGCGCACCGGCTTGTCGTCCAGCAGCCGGGCGGGGATGGCAAGCAGCAGGGTGAGCGCCCCGCCAACCAGCAGCACCGCAAGCATGTCGAAGGCGAAATAGAGATCGCCGGTGCGGGTCTTCAGCGCGCCCACGACGATGGGGCTGAGCAATGCCGCGAGGCCGCCCAGGCTGCTGATGAAGGCGATGCCCGCGGGGGCCTGGCCGCGAGGCAGGTAAGCCGGCGGGATGGTCCAGAACACGGGTAGCGCGGCCAGGCACGCCGCGGCGCCGGCAGTCATGCAGATCACCGACGGCAGCAGCGCGCCGCGCACAAGGCCCAGCAGCAGGAAGCTGGCGGCGCCGACCAACATGGTGCCGGCGACGTGCCAGCGCCGCTCGAGGCGTCGGTCCGAACTGCGCGCCAGCAGGAACATGGCAGCCAGGGCGAGCAGGTAGGGCAGGCTGGAGATCCAGCCGATGCGGGCGACCTGGTCCACACCGAAGTCACGGATCAGTGTCGGCATCCAGTAGGCAATGGTGTTGGTGGCCGCGTAGATGGAAAGGAAGGCCAGCCCGATCGCATAGATGCGCGCATCCCCGAGCAAGCTCCGCAGGCCGCCGTGCCCCTGCGGGCGGCTTTCGGTGGCGAGCTGGCGCCGCAGCATGGCCTTCTCGGATACGCTCAGCCACGGCGCGGAGTCCGGGCCGTCATCGAGCCATCGGTAGGCCAGCAGGCCCAGCAACACGGCGGGAATGCCTTCCACCACGAACAGCACCTGCCAGTCCCGCAGCCCCAGCCAGCCATCGAGATGCGACATGATGGCCGCCGCCAGCGGGCCGCTGATCATGCCGGCGACCGTTCCCGACATCAGGAACAGCGAGGTGATCCGGCCCCGGCGTGCGGCGGGGAACCAGTATGTCAGGTAGAGAATGACGCCGGGAAAGAACCCCGCTTCGGCGACGCCCAGCAGGAAGCGGGCGGCGTAGAGCGCCGCGGGCGAATTGACCTGGCTGGTGGCGATGGTCGCGACGCCCCACAGCAGCAGGATGCGGGTGATGGTCAGGCGCGCGCCGATCTTCTGCATGTACAGGTTGCTCGGCACTTCGAACAGGATGTAGCCGGCAAAGAACGCCGCCGCCCCGATGCCATAGGCCGCATCCGACAAGCCCAGGTCGTGCGCCATGCGCAGCTTGGCGAAGGAGATGTTGATGCGGTCGATGGTGTTCAGCACATAGGCCAGGAACAGGAACGGCAGCAAGCGCCACATGATCTTCCGATAAAGGGCGGCAAGCGTGCCCGCGTCTTCGCTCAGCGTTGCGGCGGGGGGGAGTTGGGCCAGTGATTGCACTGTGGCCTCCTGTACGTTCCTGGGGATGGGGGACGGCGGGCACTGCCATGCGGCGCCCGCTGGCGCTAGGCTTCGATGGCCCGGCAAGCCTGGTCGAGCAGCGGCACCGCCAGTTCGCAGGCCTCGATCCCCTGCAGGCTGACGATCTTGAGCACGGCCAGGATCTGCTCGCGCGTCGCGCCGAGCTTGAGTGCCGCCTCGATATGCCGTTGCGTGCCATGGCCGTACATATGGGTGATGG